>NZ_CP039393.1:1503122-1803746 GCF_004803695.1 Muribaculum gordoncarteri | reverse complement strand
TGAACGAGTAACCCAAAATATCGCTGTACTTACAGAGATGGGATGTAGATTCTCACTAATGCCGATGAGTGAGAATATGCTTTCGCATAGTATTGCCGATGCAAATAGTTCGCTTCGCGATTTACTCGTTGAAGGGTGTATACACGATTATGCTAAACAGGAATTTGGGCCCGAGTATAAAATTCAGATCCCCACTATATATCTCGCATACAAGTCACTTGACGATGGCTTGTCTACCCTATATCGAGCTAATAAACGAGGTGACTGCCGCATTTGGTTTGGTCCTTTTGCGCGTAAATATGCTTCTCCGAATGACAAATTAGCCATTTTTGCTTCTGACAACAAGCTTTATTTGCTTAATATTTCTCAGTACAGTATAAAGCGTGCTCTTAATTCAGACTTCGGAAACCCAATAAAAGATTTTTTGAGTAACAAGAACGACTATTCTGATCATAATGGAAGCTCTTACATTCAGTGATTATTTGTATTCCGCTTATCCAAATAAGAATAGCGGTACTCCATCTTCATATCTTAAGGCAATTGAAATTATTGATGAGCTTTTACAAAAGGAAAATCAATTTAATTGGGGCAATCAGCCTCTTTTAGAAATAAGAGATCCTTATTTGATTGCTCGAATCATTGATTATATTGCTGCCGAAGAAGATAAGTTTAGAAATGGGACGGAATCCATATTTGATTTTGGCAAGCCGACCCAAACGAGCTATCCGAGAAAAAGATTCTGTACTGCAGCTATCCGTAGATTTGGAGAATTCGTCCAAAGGGCTTGTGCCGCCGAAGCATCCGAAATTATGCGAAAGTCTGAACATAATGGATCAAAGCTTTCTATAGATTTGATGAAGAAGTTTCAGATAAATGAAATAGGATCTGACACAGAAGTTAGAGCAAAACGACGAGTTGGTCAAGACATATTCAGGGCTATGTTGCTTAAAATTTATGACTCAAAATGTTGCCTTACTGGATTAGAAATCCCAGAGGTGCTACGGGCTAGTCACATTATTCCATGGGCAGAGCGAGTGAATACCCGCTTGAACCCAGAAAATGGTTTATGTCTTAGTGCGACTTATGATGCAGCATTCGATAAATATTTCATCTCTTTCGATGAAGATTATCGATTGATTCTTAGTCCGATTTTAAAAGAAGAGTATACCTCCACCGCATTTAAGGAATATTTTCTAAACTTTGAAGGAAAAGCAATACATCTTCCGCCAATATATAAACCCTCTCAGGAGTATCTTGCCATGCATCGTGAGAAATTGATAAATTGACTTGGATAATTGTAAGGATTGTGTATTATATCGGTCTTGCTTTTGCAAAATCCAATTAAAAACCATTAGAAGATTATGACAACTGACAACTCGACATGCAGGCAGCTTTTTCACTCTTTGATTCAGCATAAGGAATCGGAAGTGGTGGAGTTCAAGAAGGCGGAGAATAACTTCGACTTTGATGATCTCGGCAGGTATTTCTCGGCATTGAGCAACGAGGCGAATTTACATGGTCTTCCTTTTGCGTGGCTTGTATTTGGCTACGATGAAAAGAAGCATGAAATCGTCGGCACTTTTTACAAGGATGGCGAGGGTGCATTGAACAGGGTGAAGCAAGACCTCACTAATAACATGAGTGACGGTCAGACATTCCGCGAGATTATTCCTGTCGAAGTTTACAACAAGCGCATACTGATGTTCAAGATTCCGGCCTCACCGCGCAATATCGTGATGAAGTGGAAAGGTATCGCTTACGGTCGTGACGGCGAGAGTCTAAAACCACTCAATCAGTCGAAGCAGGATGAAATCCGCAATCAGACACCATATCGCGACTGGTCTGCCGAGATTGTGCCCAACGCTTCGCTCGAAGACCTTGATGAGGTTGCGATTGCAAAAGCCCGCAAGATGTTCAAAAAGGTGCATAGCCGGATTCCGGTTGCCGAAGTCAATGCTTGGTCAGATGAAAAGTTCCTCAGCAAATGCGGTCTTATGATTGACGGTAAGCTGACACGTGCAGCCATCATTCTTTTAGGCAAGAGCTTTTCGGAGTATCTGCTGAGACCGGCTGTCGTGCAGGTTACTTGGACGCTACGCGACAAGAACAAGGATGTTGTTGATTACGAGCATTTCTCCGTGCCATACATACTGACAGTCGATGAAATCCTTGCCAAGATTCACAATCTGACGCTGCGCGAGATGCCGGGCGGCACATTGTTCCCCGACACAATGAAGCAGTATGATGACTACACCATCCGTGAGGCACTTCACAACTGCATTGCCCATTCGAATTATCAGCTCCAGCAGCGTATAAACTTCGTTGAGAATCCCGGTTTTCTTTACTACTCCAATGCCGGTTCTTTCATTCCGGGATCATTGGAAGAAGTCCTGAGCACTGACGAGCCGCAGAAGTTCTTCCGCAACGACTGTCTTTGTCAGGCGATGGTGCATTTCAACATGATTGACACCGTAAGCCGAGGCATCAAGAAGATGTTCACCGAGCAATGGCAGCGCCGCTTCCCTATGCCGGACTATGAGATAGACAATGATAGGCAGCAAGTAGCTGTTCGCATTTACGGTACGTCCATTGATGAGCGTTACACCAATATGCTCAAGAATAACGACTCGCTTACCCTTTGGGACTGCATCTCACTTGACGCTATCCAAAAGGGGCACCGTATTGATGAAACGGTCGCGCAGGACATGATGCAGCGTGGTCTCATCGAAGGCGAAGCTCCAAACTATCGTATCTCGCTGACAGTGGCGAAGAAAACCAAACAACTTTCCGGTTATACTCGCGTTGTCGGCTTAGAGCGAGACAAGATAAAGCTCATGGTGCTCCAATACATTCAGAACGCTGGTGCGGATGGTGCCAAGCGTAGCGACATCATGGAATATCTCGGCGGCACTCTCCCCAGCCGCAATACTCCCGATCAGAATGGCCAAATGGTCGGTAATATTCTCAAGGAATTGGCATCTGAAGGCAAAATCCAATCAATTAAACAACGCTGGTATGCTATGGAAACCGAGTAGAAAGCGAGTAGTTTGACCTGAAAACCGAGTAGTTCATACGAAAAAGCGAGTAGTTGGCGAGTAGTTCTGCAAATATCCGAGTAGTTTGTCCGAAAAAACGAGTAGTTATAGGTAACAGGCGTGTTCTTTGTTTTCATTAACCTGACACCATAATTGTTATGCGGAAGTAGAGGATAAGAATAAACACAAGGGAATAGAGTAGTATGGTTAGAAGTGTCCAGCCGCGAGGAAGAGTGAAACTGCCGGTGAGATAATTGCGGATGCAGCTTGTGAGGCGATGGCGAAGTGTGGCTATTTTGGGGAGTAAGCCTGACGGTAGGTTTGAGAAAATCGAATGCGGTTTGGGCGTATCATCTGCAGTGGTGGCTGCTACGAGATGATTGAGTATATCTGAATGGAAGAGTTTATAGTGCTCCTCCGTTCTTTTGATATAGGTGATTATCAACCGGTAAAATGTGTTGAACTCTTTGAGCATAACAACGTGCATCTCTGTCTCGGAGCCATAATATGGTTCCCCTTTAGCTTCACATTCCTGTCGAAGTTGTTCGGCGGCTTGGCGGTCTTCTTCTTGGCGGCGTTCCTGCTGTTGTTGCAGACAGTCGTGACATGATTTCAAGAACATTTCATAGATTTTGTCGGTGTCGATTTCGACCCTGATGTTGCCGTCGGACATCGCATTCGAGTTGCCTTCCAGAATCAGAAGTCGGTTCTTGATTTCGTTAAGCTCGTTGACTTGCTGGTTGTGCAGTCGGTCAACATAGTTTTTATCGTTTGTATTCATCTTCGGCGTTTGAACGGTTTGTGAATATCTCGGTTTTCCTCTGCTTCCTTACGGCGACGGCGTTCATCATTCCAGTCAAGATCGTTGGTGGTGCCTCCACCGCCGGAAAATTGCACGACTGCCGGACCAGTGAGCAGATCGAGTATTATAGACAATGGTATCATACTAACTTCCGTTGGTTCAGCGGGAGTGCTGACGGGTAGCACTCCCTCAAAAGGACTTTCCGTTTTGTAAACCCCTTTACCTTTAACCGGCTCATTGCGAGAGGAGGTCTGCAGAACGCCGACCCCCTTGCTTGAATCTTGATAGGGTGCGGTCAATTTGCCCATACCCTCCTCAGAGTTAATCCGATGGTAACGAGAGGGAGTGAACAAAACGTTCACCCCCACATTGGGCAGCTCTCCGAACTTCGCAACGAGCTTACCGTAGGAGAGTTTCTGTTTGGAGAGTTTGGAACCGGCAAACCGACAACCATCTTTGGCGAATGCAATGCCTCGGATTTCTCCCGTGGAGCTGTTGATAATGAAATAAGCCTCTATCCCATGTGCCTCCAAAGAATGTTGGAATTCAGCCCAGGATGTCGAGCAGTTTGCGGCGACGATTGCTGCCGACTTGACATCGAATCGCAACTGCTGAATCGGTCGCAGTCTATCACGGTTAACTTTCTCGCCTGTCGTGTTACCGAATGTCAGACCGTAGCGTAGCTTGATTTCCTTGCAGACTTTCGCGCTACTGATACGCTCATTGAATGCGGAGATAATATTGCCGTCAAGGTCAATCCGGCTGAACACAAGATGACAATGCGGGTGCGTCTTATCAAAGTGACGTGCCACGATATACTGTGCATTGGTAATACCCATGCCCCGCAGCCATTCATCAACGAGCTGCGCCATATAGCGGTCACCATCCTCGTTGTCGGGGAACAGATGGGCGTCCTCCGGGGAGAATGAGATAGACACATGCTTTACCGGTTGCCCGATATGATGTACCCGTCCTCGGCTATCCGGGCGACGCAGATGTGTATTGAAACTGTCAGCAATAGTTTCGTTGGAAACGACACAGACACCCTGATATGACAATAGCCGTCCTCTCTTTTCATCGCTCTTGATGTCGTTGGCATAGCTTACCAGACCCGAGAAGTCAACTCGGTTTTTGAATTTGGCTATCATCACATACGGAATTTGGAGAGTAAACCGAGCGTTGTTGTGAGCAGGCTATCAACTTTGCTTGCCACCGTATCGAAGCCCATGCCATTTGCGCATCGGGCAAGCTGGTTGAGATTATTGGCGATACCCTGAAGGCTGCGGACCATCGAGTATTCCTCTTCAGTCAGAGCCTTACGGATTGTTGCGCCCATGACGGCACGGGTGATGAACTTATTGAGTGAAAGACCGGCTTCGCGGGCCATATCTTTTACGACGGCGTAGTTTCCGTCATCAAGATGTAGCTTGATTTCATTGCGGAGTCGCTGCCACTCCGGTTTGGGCTTGCGCCCGTGTTTGGATATTCGTTTTGTCAGTGTCATTGTGGGGTTGATTGGAAATAGAAATGGAGGGAAGAAGGATGGAGGAGGTAAGGACAGGATGCGGAATCAGAATGATTTCAAGACCACGGAGAATGCGGCAATCGTGAGGTTGACGGAGCCAATTTTTATGGGACATAAAAAACAACCTTGCAATCCTCCTCCATCTTCACTTCCGTTTCGATTACGGAGCACAGCTACAAGCGGCTGAACTTCCGACTACGGAGTCCTGTAAGTGGAGTTGGCGAAGATGACTTTGCCCATCATCTCGTTGAGGCGGTCGGCTATGCGGTCGCCGTATCTTGGCCGTATCTCCTGCGGTGTCAAGTTGGTGGTGAGGATGGTATAAAGGTGACGGTCGTAGCGTGTAGTCAGCAAATCCGTGATTGGATAAAGCACGTTGCCGTAGTCCATTACCTCAAGCGGTTCGGTTCCGAAATCATCGATGGCAAGCATCCGTTTATAACAGAGACTGCGCCACTCGTCATAGTCCTCTTTGCAAACCCTCGCAAGATCGCGGGCATTGACAATCCGGATGGAGTATCGCTCGGAGTAATAATCATCAACTTTCATTTCAAATTTGTTGAGAATTTGCTGGAAGGCTTTTACAAATGTAGTCTTGCCGTTGCCGCATCCGCCGCACAGCATAAGCCCGAATTTCGAGTGGTTGCCCGTGAGCCACTCCGCAATCTGTTCGGTCTGCGTCAACAGGGCTTCGCTCATTACAAAAGTCTTGTCGCGGCGTTCAACCTCCGCTTTCACTCCGGCAAGAAGTACACGGACGGTATCGGTCTTTGAGAACGGAAGCCTAAAACGCGCCCTCGTAGTCTGTCGCTGATTTAGCTGTGACGCCAGCAGGTCGGCGAGCATCGTTGGATGGTTGATTTGTTGCATGGATTGTCGGTTTAAGAGTTGTTTTGTTTTTATTGATTGGTTGTTTTTTAATCCAGTTCACGAAATATCTCCGGCAGTCATCTTCCTCCCTACCTTTCGTTCCCTGGCAACGGAGGTAGCGGAAGAAGTTGCCGAGATACAATTTCAGATCCGGCAATTCGATTTGACAGGAGGGAGAAAGAAGGGTGATGATTTCATTGAGCCACAACTCGTCGTTAACCAGCAAAACCTCAAGTTCTTCCAAACTCAGAATCTTCACATCGCCTGTTTTAATTGAAGAATAATTTTTATCTTTAATATTTCTATCTTCTATATTATAGGGTGTCAAGCTATCCGACAGGTCAACCGTTGAGCTAACCGGCAAAGTTTCCGTCAATTCCTCCGGCAAACATTCCGTCAAGTTATCTGTCAAGACAAGTGAATATAACGGATGGGAACCCTTGCCCGTGCCTTTGGTGTAGGTTATGAAATTCCGGATTCGCAATGACTCGCGGGTGTTGACAACAGTCTGCCGGGTCACTTGGATTGCGGTGCTGATTACCGAAGTCGGACACTTGAACGGCATCTGCCATCGGCGACTGTTCGCGCGGTTGATTAGGAAGAAGTACAGCGCAATCTCCGCAGTGGAGAATGGCTCATACTCGTTCTCTCGCCAAAACCGCTGCATGATTTCGTAGATGTTGACTCCCTTAGACATGATTGCCAGACTTGCGTAGATATTCGTTAGCGCGCTCCCTGATTTCATCTTGAGAGGAAATGCGGACACTGGTAAGATAGGCGTCGAGGTCTGCAGGATCAAAGTAACAGAGTTTGCCGTTAGGCTTGTACATGGGGATGATGCGGTTCATCATCATCTTACGGAGAAAGGATAGCGAGATGCCAAGATACTGTGCAGCTTCCTTAGAGGTGAGAAGTTTTCTTTGCATATTGTAGTGTCAGATTTTCGTAGATACTTTTGGAAATACCCGGGTACTCTTGGCATGCATTGAGTACCTTTCGTTTCCGATGCAAAGTTACCGCCTATCCAAAGTGACACCATGTGAGCACATTGTGTCGAAATATAAATAATGCAAACGCACTATATGCTGGGATACAGCGATATAGCGCGTTGTGAGTCCTGAAAATCGAATTCTGTTGTGTTGAAATTGTGATTAACGTGGGGCACGTCTCATCTCTTCCCAGTTTTTGATGGCGTTGTTTATATTTTCACGAAATTCTATGTTAGCCGGGACATCGCTTCTTGCGTCATCGAGCCGATGACTTTTATAATAGGGCTGACTTATGCCGCTGCGTTTCAGGAACAGCGATGACCATTCCTTTCCAAGTGCAGATGGGGAGATTAATTTCTCCACAGCATACACCATATAACATATATGAAGCTGCTTGAATTTTATAGGCTGGAAGAAATCTTGTTCAGATCTAATGTTCATGTAGAAACTGAACATTATGGGAGTAGTAAATTCAAACAGTACCTCGTTGCAGGCTTCATAAAGGCAGTTGCAGAGCTTCGCCGATACAGTATCGCGAAACTGCTCGGCATCTTTCATCAAAATCTTCCTCATGAACCGCCCTCCTTGATTCGTTTGATGTCTGCAAGTATCGCAGTTGCTATGTCTTTATATCGGGAAATGACAGTTCCCAGAAAGTCAGCTCTGAACCGGAATACATGTGAGCTATCTTTGTTTGCCTGTTCATATTCGGCATATAACTCCCGAACCACCCTTTGCCGTTCATCATGTTCTGCTTTGGCTTTCTCGCAAAGTTTTTCTGTTTCTATGTATTCCCGGGAATCAAAATCCAGATAGTCAAGTCGGTTATTGAACTGGCAGTATTCTCTCCAATATGCTGTCAACTCTTTCTCTGCTTTATGAAACTTATTATAAAAGGTGCGTGAATAATTTTGTGCGATAGCCTTGAAATCAACCTCCTTCAGCATTGGCATACCGACACACAAAAATCGTTCTGATTCCTCTTTGAGTTTGATGACGGACTTTTCCAGAGCATCAATATCGGATGCAGCCATCTCCTCCGCTTCATCAATCAGATTATTCGGTTCCGGCATCTCATCGTAAAGTTTCACGATGGACAATGCGTTCTCAAAGGACATTACTTGTCCTTCGGTGCATTTATTGATGGCAATGAGGTTTTGAACAAGCTCGTTTATCATGGGGGATGTGTTTGAGGAAAATTGCAATTTGTCCTTAGAATTAGAACAGCATGAGTTCTCTTTGGTTCTCTTCAACAGTACACCTTTTTGTTGTTTTGGCTACCCTTTGGCTACCCAAATTTACAGAAATAGCTGATAATCAAACGATTATCAGCTATTCTATGAGCCACAAGTGGGGCTCGAACCCACGAACCTTTTCGTTACGAATGAAATGCTCTACCAACTGAGCTATTGTGGCTTGTTTGCGAGTGCAAAGATACTAATTATTTATCGTTTGCTTGCTATATGTGAGCTTAATTTTTGCTTTGTCGAGGTCAAATTTTACCATTGCGGGAGTGTCGACATAGGGGACAATTGCCACTACAACGGCTTCATTGGTGTTGTAGCCCGATTGCACATATTCGACATTAAGATTGACGGGGACGAGCACAAACTCGCAGTCGGTAGCCGTTATTTTGTCCTTCTTAAGCAGGTCGGTGAAATAGCCGCGCATTGCAGAGAATGTATAGGACTTGCGTGCTGTGTTGTAGATGGCGTAGAACGAAGTTACATCGTCGTTGATTTGGGTCGTGGCGAAGAAATCGGTCAACTTGTCCTTCCTTACAAGCAGCATATAGTTGGGAGCCTTGATGTCGTAGTCGTTCTCGATGGTTTCGGCAGGAACCTCAAATGTCATTGCGTTGACCACGGTGTAGTCGCCCGATTGCGAGCGGAAGCGGTTGAGCAGGTCCTGAGCCGGCAGGGTCACTTCGGTGTTGTAGCCGAGGGGAGCCATGACTATGGGAGTTGTTTGTGCGAGTGACTTTATCTGAGGGCTTATCGAAAGCTCCATGTTGTTGTTGTTTACAACCTCGGGCGTTACGGCCATTATTGCCTTGCGCATGTGGGTGGTGGAGTCGGCGGTTATGTGCTTGGTGTAGTGCAATGCCAATGATGTGTTGTAGAATCGCATCACACGACCTGTGCCGTAGCTGTTTTTGATGTAAAGTCCGGGGAACCACTCGGCAAATCGTTCGGGATCGTTGAATGTTTCAGGGCTTTCCTTGTATTTTTTGAAAAATTCGCGTCCGAGCTCGACGGGGAGCTTGACCTCGACAGGCACCTGCTTGTTATTGCGGTAGACTTTGGCTATCGAATCGGGCATTCCAAGTCGGGTAGCGTTATAGATTTTTGACGCTATGAGGTCATCGGGCGAATAGTAGTCCTCGGGATTGAAATTACTGAATATGGGATAGGGTAGAGCGCGTTTGAGGCGGTAGACATCGATTCCCATCGGCACGATGGAGTCGCCTACATACTGGCCTTCGCTCATGACCATGCCGAGCATCAGTGAGTCGATGTCGTTTACGGTTACACCTACTGTGTCAAGCGCGTTGGAAGGCATGAATTGTGTTACAAATTCGCTTGACAGATGTCCGTAGCCTTTTGCGTCGATTATTCCGAGAAGTTGTACATCGGTGCGTGATTGAATCTTTGCATTGGGCACCGAATGACCCGTTACAGTAAATGTGGAGTCGATTACTACAGCAAGCTCGTCATTGACAATCGATGAGCCTATAGTGCTGTCTTCATTACAGCTGATGACTCCGAGAGCAATCAGCGTGACAATGAATAGGTTCTTTATTTTCATTGTGAATTGTGTACTGCTTAAAGTAATTAGAGCGAATTGTAGAATTCGGCGTACTTGTCGATATATTCCGTTTCGCCGGGATAGGGGAGGAACGGCTTGCCCGATTCCTTGATGTAGCTCAATATCTCGGAATCAATTTCGGGCGATGCCTGAATCACACCGTCGGAATAGTCAATAGCCAGCTTGTTCAAGGCCACGTAGTCGACCGGAGCCGAGGATATCGATTTCAGGTCTTCGTCGGTGAAGCCTTCCATCTTCAGCTTTTCCACCATGCGGGGGTCGAGCGTTCCGTCAAATTTGTCGTCAAACACCGAGTAGACCACCTTGGAGTTGCGGAACGACGGGTCGTCGGAATAAACTCGCTTCAAGTATATGGGAGCGAGAGCCGATACCCATCCCGAAGCATGAACCAACGTGGGATCCCAACGCAGTTTCTTTACGGTTTCGACCACGCCTCTTACGTAGAACATGATGCGCTCGTCGTTGTCCTCGGGAGTCAGCCTTATTTCAAGGTCCTTGGACGATTGTCCGCGCAGGAAGTAATCCTCGTTGTCGATGAAGTAGACCTGCATTCTGGCCGGTTGAAGCGTGGCGACTTTTATGATGAGGGGATGGTCGGAGTCGTCGATGATTATGTTCATTCCTGAAAGTCGAATCACCTCATGGAGTTGATTGCGACGCTCCTTTATGCACCCGTATTTAGGCATGAATGTGCGCACTTCCGAGCCGCGTTCCTGTATGCCTTGCGGCAACTTCTGGGAAATCTCCGACATGGGAGTGCTGGGTAGGTAAGGCGTGATTTCCTGAGAAATGTATAGAACCTTGTTGATATCCATTAATTTTAAGATTGACTATAGAATTGTGTGCAAAGATAATGATTTTTTTCCAAATATGCTATCTTATTGTCGTCTTTCGACTCGATTTGTCTACGATTGGGGCTTAAGAGCAACGAGTTATGTTACGTTAACATTTATGGACGACATTTCACGCTATATTAGGCCAAACCGTTGCAGGGCATTGGCAATTCCGTTATCGTCGACCGATGTCGTCACATAATCGGCTGCGGCTTTCACCTTGTCCGGTAGTTTGACAGTTGCATTTTCATGAATCTTTTTTGCTGGCACGCTTGCACGTGTCAAATTTTATTACTATCTTTGTAGCACCGTGTAGCAATCAACGGCAGGGCGGCATAATATGAAGCTGAAAATAACCAAGACAAAAAAGACTTCCATCCTTTATGTACAGAAGGCATACAGGGACAAGAACGGCAAAAGTACCTCAAGAATCCATGAGCGCCTTGGAACGCTTGAGGAAGTTCGTCAGAGATGCGGAGACAGAGATCCTGTTGAATGGGCCAGGGGATATATCGCCAGGCTTACGGCACAGGAGAAGGAGGGCCGGCAGGTGATAATATCACGTCTGTCGCCCACAAAGCTTATTGAAAAAGGCGAGGCTCAGAGTTGCGAGAGCGGATATCTGTTTCTTAAACGGCTGTACCATAAGGTCGGGATGGACAGGATATGCGAGGCAATCTCACGTAAACATAAGTTCGACTTCGATTTCAACAAAGTTCTGGAGCTGATGGTCTACGAACGGCTTTTGAGACCGGCTTCAAAACTAGGTAATTATCGCAGGAGCGGAAGCTATATCGAGCCTTTTGATATAGAAAAACAGCATATCTACAGGAGTCTGGATATCCTGGACAGACACGGTGAATACATCCAGAAGAGACTTTTCCTTAATTCGTCAAAGGTTGTCGAACGGGATACGACCGTCATGTACTATGACTGCACCAACTATTTTTTCGAGAGAGAATCTGCCGATCCGGACTATGTGACAGACAAAAAAGGGAACGTTCATGAACGTATACGCAAGTACGGAGTCTCCAAGGAACATCGACCGAACCCCATCGTACAGATGGGTATGTTCATCGACAACTCCGGCATGCCGGTTGCGATGTGCATCAATCCCGGCAATGCCAACGAACAGACTACCTTGATTCCAACTGAAAAGATTATAGTTGAGAAGATGGGGGTCAGCAAGATTGTAGTCTGTACAGACGGAGGTCTCTCTTCTGAAGGCAACCGGTCATATAACTCCACAGCAGAAAGATCATTCATAACGGTGCAGTCAATAAAGAAACTGGAGGATAATCTCAGGGACTGGTGTCTGGAACCGACAGGATGGAAACTTGTAAAGTCCGACACGGTACAAAAAGACAAGCGGTACCGGGATGCAGACGAGGATGAACTGGAGTTTGACCTGACTGATGCCGATACTGCCCGTTATTACGGAGACCGCACTTTTTATCGCGAGCGTTGGATTGTCAATGAAAAGACAAAGTTCTCTCAAAGATTGATTGTGACATTTTCATACAAATACCGCGACTACCTCCGATTCCTGCGTCAACGCGAGATTGACAAGGCTGACAGCAATGCACGTGGAAACAGGACATTGACCAAATCTTATAAGAGCCCTGACAGGTTCCTTTCCGAGACCTACGCCACAGAAGACGGCGAGGTTGCGGTATTCAGAACCGTCTCCCTGAATCTTGACGCCATATCAGAAGAAGAAAAATATGACGGCTTCTATGCGATATGTACGGATCTGTCTGACAATGTGACGAAAATCATCGAACTGAACCATAACCGCTGGGAGTCGGAGGATGCCTTCAGGGTCATCAAGACTGACTTCAAGGGTCGACCCGTCTTCGTCTGGACGGCGGAACACATAAGGGCCCACTTCATTGTCTGCTTTATCACACTACTGCTCTTCAGAATAATGGAAAAGGAACTGAACTATAAATACACATCCTCCGCTATAATTGAGAAACTACGGTCAATGACTATGAACATAGTCAAGGGAGAAGGCTACAAGCCTAACTTCACACGGGATGATCTTACCGATGACCTACATGCCAAAGCCGGCTTCAGACTCGACACCGAGATTGTTACTCGTCAGAAAATCAAACAGATTATTGCTAATATTAAAAAAGGTTAAATATAGATAACCCCATTCCAGTGCTACATATATAGACCCTTTTGCACATGGCTTCACGCCAATGTACAAAAGGGTTTGCTCGTTTTTGGACTGTAAAAGATGGGTGATTTTTTTCCAAATATGCTATCTTATTGTCGTCTTTCGACTCGATTTGTCTACGATTGGGGCTTAAGAGCAACGAGTTATGTTACGTTAACATTTATGGACGACATTTCACGCTATATTAGGCCAAACCGTTGCAGGGCATTGGCAATTCCGTTATCGTCGACCGATGTCGTCACATAATCGGCTGCGGCTTTCACCTTGTCGTCGGAGTTGCCCATGGCTATTCCTGTGCCTGCGGCAAGGAGCATGGGAATGTCGTTGCCTCCGTCGCCGAATGCCATTGCGTCGTCGACGCTGAGGTGCAGATAGTCGAGTATCACCTTTATCCCGTGGGCTTTTGTGTTGCCTTTGGCCGTTATGTCGACAAATGTAGGATACCAGCGGTTAAGTTCGCATTGATTGAGATAGGGCTTTATCTTTGGCTCAAAATCAACGGTGAAGAACGGTGTCATCTGATAGGTTTCGATGTCGACCACTTCATCGAATGTCGCCACAGGGAGAATTTCGACATGCAGAAATTCGTAGAATATCTTGCGCACCTCTTCATCGGGCTGACACACTTTAATGCTCTTTTCGCCTACAAATATGGTGGGGAATCCTTCGCGTCGGCTTATCTCGGCAACGTTTTTCACCGTTTCCTGCGGAATGGGGCTTTTATACAGCACATTGTCGCCTATGAAGCAGTAGGCACCGTTCATCGTTATGTAGCCGTCGATTAGACCTCGCTGCTGCAGCGGGCCGAGATTGTTGATTATCTGATAGGGACGGCCGGTCGATATGAATATCTTGTTGCCTCGGTCATGGGCTTTTTGCAGAGCCTCGATTGTCGATTCGGGCACTTCATGGGTCTTGAAGCTTACTAATGTGCCGTCTATGTCAAAAAACAGGGCTTTGTTCATGTCGTTGTAGATTAATGTGATTTTGGTGCAAAGTTACATCGTTTTGTTGTTATATAACATAATTTTGTGGGATTTGGTGCGGAGAGTGGGTAATTTTATTCGTATATTTGACTCCGTCTTAGATACTCACGTTCGGCAATGCTCAAATAAATTTGGCATTGCTCTCAACTTATTCGTATCTTTGCATCAATAAATCAACGTTATGAAACATTCCAGAGAGGAAAAAATTGAGGCGCTTGGCAAAGTCATTGACACTCTTGACATTTTGAGGGTGGAGTGTCCGTGGGACCGAAAACAGACCAATGAGTCGCTGCGCCCGAATACGATAGAGGAGGTCTACGAGTTGTGCGAGGCTTTGCTCAATTCCGATAAGGCCAACATCAAGAAGGAGCTTGGTGATGTGCTTCTTCACATCCTGTTTTACTCCAAGATAGGCGAGGAGAGCGGCGACTTCGACATAGCCGATGTGGCCGAGGCTCTTAACGCCAAGCTTATATTCCGCCATCCTCATGTGTTTGGCGACACAAAGGTCAACGATTCGCATGATGTTGAGCAGAACTGGGAGCAGATAAAACTTAAGGAGAAGGGCGGCAACAAGACCGTACTTGCCGGTGTGCCCAAGTCGCTCCCCGCAATGATAAAGGCCGACCGCATTCAGGAGAAGGCCTCCAATGTGGGATTTGACTGGGATGAGCGCAGCCAGGTGTGGGACAAGGTGCGCGAGGAGATAGGCGAGGTGGCCAAGGAGATTGATGCCATGTCGCAGGATCGCATGGAAGCTGAGTTTGGCGACCTGTTTTTCAGCCTGGTGAATGCCGCGCGTCTTTATGGCGTGAATCCCGAGAATGCACTTGAACGCACCAATCAGAAGTTCATTTCGCGTTTCAACTATGTTGAGGCGGCAGCCAAGAAGGCGGGACGAAACTTGAGGGAGATGACGCTTGCCGAGATGGATGAACTGTGGAATGAGGCCAAATCAATCGAACAAAATTAAAAACAACGTGCTATAGATTTATATAAAGATGAGTGAAAATGTGAATAAGAAGAACCGTGTTTGGATTTTTGGCATTTCGGTGCTGTTTCTGATTGCCGCAGTGCTCATTGCCCAGGCCCGTGTTGAACGCCGATACAGAGCTTCAGCCGCCGAACACATAACGCTCGTAGTGGACAGCATCGACTATCGTGCCGACCTCACTCGTGTTTACGGCAAGCTTGTGGGCCGTCCTCACACATCGCAGCGCATCGACGAAATAGTGCTAAAGTGCAACGACATGACATACGGAGCCAACGACATTGACGGCGTTGACTTCAAGCGTTGGTTTCAATGGGAGGACGACGGCGTGATTCCTATTGAGATTGATTTCCCGAAGATGAATACCCTTCAGTCGGGCGTGATGATTATCACCACGCCGCGCGGTGTCGACACATGTCATCTGACACGTAACTAATCGAGTGGGCCGTGAAGCTTTGCATCACCGAGAAACCGAGTGTCGCCAAGGACATTGCCGCCATTCTGGGAGCCAATGTCAAGCGTGACGGCTACTATGAGGGCGGTGACTATAAGGTGACATGGACTTTCGGTCACCTGTGCACACTCAAGGAGCCTGCCGACTATACCGACCTGTGGAAGCGGTGGTCGTTGGGCGCATTGCCGATGATTCCCAAGCGATTCGGTATAAAACTTATAGCCGACAAAGGCATCGAGCGACAATTCAACGTTATCAAGACCCTTATAGGCGAGGCCGATGAGGTGATTAATTGCGGTGATGCCGGCCAGGAGGGTGAGCTGATCCAGCGATGGGTCATGCAGAAAGCCGAGATACACTGCCCGGTGCGCCGGTTGTGGATAAGCTCGCTGACCGACGAGTCGATACGCGAGGGATTCAACGACCTTAAGCCCGAGAGCGACTATGACCGACTGTACTATGCCGGACTTTCACGTGCCATAGGCGACTGGATTCTGGGAATGAACGCCACGAGGCTATATTCGCTGAAGTATTCGTCGCCGGGCAATGTGCTTTCGATAGGCAGGGTGCAGACACCCACTCTTGCGCTGATTGTGCAGCGTCATCATGAGATAGCCAATTTCAAACCCGAAGATTTCTGGGAACTTAAGACCCTGTATCGCGAAGTGACATTCAATGCCACTTCGGGCCGATTCAAGACCGAAGCCGAGGCCACCGAGGCCATGAATAAAATCTCGGGTGTGCCGATGGTGATAAAGGATGTCGCCGAGAAGCAGGGCAAGGAGGCTCCGCCGCGATTGTTTGACCTGACTTCGCTGCAGGTCGAGTGCAACAAGAAGTGGGGATGGACGGCCGACGACACGTTGCGGCTCATCCAGTCGCTGTATGAGAAGAAGGTAACCACCTATCCGCGTGTCGACACCACCTATCTGAGCGACGACATATATCCCAAAATACCCGTCATACTGAAGCAGATGACACCTTATGCCACGTTGACGGATCCGTTGCTGTCGTCCAAGATTCCGAAGTCAAAGAAGGTATTCGACAACTCGAAAGTGACCGACCACCATGCCATAATACCTACGGGACAGTCGCCGTCGGCGCTTATAGGCGATGAGCGCAAGCTCTACCACCTAATAGCGTTGCGATTCATTGCGGCGTTCTATCCCGACTGTATATTCCGGGCAACCACCGTGCTTGGTGAAGCCGGAGGAGTGGGGTTCAAGGCTACGGGAAAGGTAATCGTGGATCCGGGATGGCGTAACGTATATGCCGGCAAGGACTCCAATGAAGGCAATGATGACGGCGAGCAGAGCGACGACAGGATTCTGCCTCCGTTTACGGTAGGGGAGAGCGGTCCCCACGAACCTTCGTTGCTGAAGAAGCAGACACAACCGCCCAAATACTATACCGAAGGAACCTTGCTGCGGGCCATGGAGTCGGCCGGAAAGACAGTCGACGACGAGGAGCTGCGCGAGGCCATGAAGGAGAACGGCATAGGACGCCCCTCGACACGTGCGTCGATTATCGAAACTCTCTTCAAGCGGCGTTACATATATCGTGAGCGAAAAAACATAATGGCGTCGCAGGCAGGAATCGACTTGGTGGCAACCATCAATGAGGAGTTGCTTAAGAGCGCGAAACTCACCGGATTGTGGGAGAACAAATTGCGACGAATCGAACGCGGCGACTTCTCGGCGGCCGATTTCATCGCCGAACTGAAGACGCTGATAGGCGACATCGTGATAAACGTGTTGAGCGACAACTCGTCGCGACGCATCGAGGTGGCCGATGAGGAACCGGTCAAGAAAAAACGCTCCGGCTCCAGGAGCGGCGACAATTCGGGCGAAGCGGCCAAGAAGCCACGCGCTCCGAGAATAAAGAAGCTCGACGACATCGTGTGCCCGGCCTGTGGCCAAGGTCACATCCTTAAAGGTCGCGCAGCCTACGGGTGCAGCCGTTTTCGCGAGGGTTGCACACTGAGGCTTGATTTCAATGATTACTCACCGGAACTCACTCCGGCCAAACTTGCATCCTTGATAAAGAAACAGTATAAATGATGAACAGCGAAGAGTTATTTCCTATTGTCGATGAGGCGGGCAATGTCACAGGCAGCGCCACCCGCCGGGAGTGTCACGGCGGTTCGATGTTGTTGCATCCGGTAGTGCATCTCCATGTCATTATGTCGGGCGCAGGACTCTATTTGCAGAAACGGTCGTGCGACAAGGACATTCAGCCCGGTAAATGGGATACATCGGTGGGCGGTCATGTCGACTACGGCGAGGCAGTGGTTGACGCTCTTCGTCGTGAGGCGCGTGAAGAGCTCGGATTGCGTGACATCGATCCGATAGCGTTGTCGCCCTACGTTTTTGAGTCGTCGCGTGAACGTGAGCTGATCAATCCTTTCTATGTCTATGTCGATGAGTCGACAGCCATAGTTCCCGATCCGGAGGAGATTACCGAAGGCCGGTTCTGGTCGGCTGACGAGATTGACGATTCGGTAGGCAAGGGTGTGTTCACGCCCAACTTCGAGCAGGAATATCAATTAATAAAGCAATATATAAAATAGTAATGGTAGCGTTTAAGATAACCGACTATACACTGCAATGGGTGTGGGTGGGCTTGATTGTAATATGTGCGTTGATCTTCATTGTAAGTTATGCGCGCAGGATATACAAAAACACACGTAAAGGCGTGAATCCGTCATGTATCGGATGTGCGCTCATCGACAAGTGTGAGCGCAATAAGTCGGAAGAAAAGCCGTGTGACGACTATCGCGGATGTTGCGGCGACGAATAGCGGCGCTGTAGTTTTGCCTGCGGTTGTTGATGCTCCGCGCTACTCGTTGGCGACGAGCTGCGACAGGCGATGCTCGAGGTCGGTCGATGACAGTCGGCTTACGATTGAGCCTCGGTAGGCAAATGATATACCCCCTGTTTCCTCACTTACTACAATTGCGGCTGCGTCGGTGGCCTGGCTGATGCCGAGTGCCGAGCGGTGGCGTAATCCCATTGAACGCGGAATGTTGGTGTCATGGCTCACCGGCAGAATACATCCGGCAGCTTTTATGCGTTCATGGGCTATTATCATCGCACCGTCGTGCAGGGGTGAGTTCTTGAAGAAAATGTTTTCAATCAATCGTGAATTTATTGCCGAGTCGATCATGTCGCCGGTCTTCTCATAGTTCTCAAGTGGAATCGATTGTTCGATTACGATCAACGCTCCGGTCTTGGCCTTGGACATTGACATGCAGGCGTAGACAATCGGCATAACCCATCGGCGCGTGTCGGCGTCGTTGCTCTTGTCGCCTCGGTGATGACGGAACATGTCACGCAGGAACCTCCAGCGTTTATGGTTGCCGAGCTCGACGAGGAATCTCTTGATTTGGTCCTGAAACAGAATCACAAGTATTATGAGGCCTATCGACATCACTTTGTCGAGAATCGTACCGATGAGGCGCATCTCGAGAATCTCCGATGCCACCACCCACACGATGATGAATGCCAGCACTCCGAAGAAGATGTTGATAGTGCCCGACTCCTTCATGATTCGGTAGAGGTAGAAAAGCAGCAATGCCACTATGAATATGTCGAGAGCGTCTTTTATTCCAAATGGAGCCATGTCTTGTCGTTGTAAGTGAGTTCAACTATTTTTACCGCCTCGGCGGCCTCTTTAGCGTCGTGGACGCGAAGCACCGATGCTCCGGCCATTAACGCAATCGTGTTTATGACGGTAGTGCCGTTCAGGGCTTCGTCGGGAGTTGTGCCGAAGGTGCGGTATATCATGGATTTGCGTGACACACCCACGAGCAGGGGGCGTTCAAACACATGGAATGCCTCCAGGTCGCGGAGCAATCGGTAGTTCTGCTCTACCGTCTTGGCAAATCCGAATCCCGGATCCACGATTATGTCGTTGACTCCCGCCATGCCGAATATGTCGATTCGGCGTGCAAGCTCGGCAAGCACATCGCCGGTGACATCGCGATAGTCGGTGAGTTGCTGCATCGTTGCCGGAGTTCCGCGTGTGTGCATCAGCACGTAGGGAACCTTGAGCTTCGCGATGGTCGAGGGCATGTCATCGTCGAGCAAACCTCCCGAAATGTCGTTTATCATGTCGGCTCCCAGCTCCTCCACGGCCTGTCGTGCGACATCGGCACGGAATGTGTCGATGCTTACTATAGCATCGGGTGCAACGGAGCGTATTGCACGCATTCCTGTTCTTAGTCTTTCAATCTCCTCGGCCGGCGTGACATCATCGGCACCGGGACGCGTGGAGTATGCTCCGAGGTCGAGCCAGTCGGCTCCCTCGTCAAGCATTTTCTTTGCCTTCAGGGCTATGTCGTCGTGGCTTTGAGTGCGCGACTCCGAGTAAAATGAATCAGGCGTTACATTTATTATGCCCATCACCTGCTGACGCGAAAACTCAACAAGCTTTCCGCGCAGATTAAGTGTAAATGGAGTGAAGTGTCGTGCAGTCAAAATCGAAAATTTATTGTTGATGCGAAAGTAGGCAAATTCCTCTTATTTTCCAAATTTGATAAAAAATATTAAATATATAAGTCGGTACGATTATTATATTTAAATTTGTTTCATTCAACAAATACAGTGCTATAGTCATGTTAAAAACAATTCGTGTAATTCTTGCTGTGATATGCTTGCTTGCTGTCACGATGCTGTTCCTTGATGTCACCGGAACGGCTGTCCGCTATGTAGGATGGCTTGCCAAGTGGCAGTTCATGCCCGCTTTGCTTGCGATGAATGTAGTCGTAGTGGCCGTTCTCGTAGTTGTGTCGTTGATTTTCGGGCGCGTCTATTGCTCAGTGCTCTGTCCGCTCGGAGTTATGCAGGATGTCATATCATGGATTCACGGAAAGGTGGCCAAGCGCCGCAAGTTTACATATTCGCCTGCCGTCACCTGGCTCCGAATAACGATGCTTGCGCTGTTTGTGCTGCTTATAGCATTGGGACTTGCACGCATTGCCGCATTTATCGAGCCTTACAGTGAATACGGACGAATAGTCAGCTCGCTGGTTAAGCCCCTATATGTCGATGCCAACAATGCACTCGCTGCGGCCGAGTCGCCCGACAGTTACACCTTCTGGCATGTCGACTACTACGTGACATGGGCCATGGTGGCTGTTGCCGCAATCACATTCATCGTGGTTGCCGTGCTTGCATGGATGAATGGCCGCACCTATTGTAACACTGTTTGCCCGGTTGGTACAATACTGGGCTACTTGTCGCAGTTCTCATGGCTTAAGCCTGTCATCGACACTTCAAAGTGCAATCACTGTGGATCGTGCGGCCGCCACTGCAAGGCGTCGTGCATCGATTCAAAGAATCAGAAGATAGACTATACACGCTGCGTGGCCTGCATGGACTGCATAGGCTATTGCAAGCAGGGAGCGTTGACCTATGCCCACAGGTCAAAGTCATCGGTCAAGGAGGCCGATGAGTCGGTTGACAAGTCACGCCGCCAATTCCTGACAGTGAGCACCATTCTTGCCGGAACCGCAGTGCTGAAGGCCGAGGAGAAGACTGTCGACGGCGGCCTCGCGACTATTATTGATAAAGAGAAGCCTGTGCGACAGACTCGCATAACTCCTCCCGGAAGCCGCAGCATAGCCAACTTCACTAAGCATTGCACATCATGTCAGCTTTGTGTGAGCAACTGTCCCAACGGTGTGTTGCGTCCTTCGACCGAACTGGATACGTTCATGCAGCCTGAGGTGTCATTTGAACGAGGATATTGCCGACCCGAGTGTACGACATGCTCCGATGTGTGTCCTGCCGGGGCCATTCTTCCCATTGACCGGGCCGAGCGAAGCGCCACTCAGGTAGGACATGCAGTGTGGGTGCGCAACAACTGTCTTCCCGTGACCGAGGGCGTGTCATGCGGCAACTGCGCCCGTCACTGTCCAGTGGGGGCTATAACGATGATATCGCTTGATGCCGACAACCCCGATTCGCCCAAGGTGCCGTCGGTCAACACCGAGCGTTGCATAGGCTGTGGCGCATGCGAGAATCTGTGCCCGTCGCGCCCGTTCAGCGCCATCTATGTAGAGGGACACGAAGTTCACCGTAACGTTTAATAAAATTGCAATCATGGATAAAAACAAGATAAACCGTCGTGGATTTTTACGTGCGCTCGGAGTTTCGGGCGCCGCTGTGGCTCTTGCCCGTTGCGGAGCCAAGTCGGAGGAGAAGACAAGTGACGCTCCTGCCGGTACTGCGTCACCCAAGAAGGCTTCGGGTGAGATGACCTACCGGACCAACAGTGTCACCGGCGACAAGGTGTCGCTGCTCGGTTACGGATGTATGCGTCTGCCGACATTGCCCGAATCCCGTCCCGACGGTGACAATATCGACCAGGAAACTGTGAATCGTCTTGTCGACTATGCCATGGAACATGGTGTCAACTATTACGATACATCGCCCGCCTATTGCAAGGGTTTCAGTGAACGTGCAATGGGAGTGGCTTTGAGCCGTCACCCGCGTGACAAATATTTCATCGCCACTAAAATGTCCAACTTCTCGCCCGACACATGGACGCGTGAGCGCTCAATCGACATATACCGCAAATCGCTGAAGGAGCTAAAGGTCGACTATATCGACTACATGCTGCTTCATGGTGTGGGAATGGGCGGCATAAAGCAGTTGAACGACCGCTTCATCGACAACGGCGTGCTTGATTTCCTTAAGGATGAGCGCAAGAAAGGCAATATACGCAATCTCGGATTCTCCTATCACGGAGATGTGGAGGCGTTTGACCATCTTCTGGAGATGCAGGACAAGGGCGAGATTCGCTGGGACTTCGTGCAGATACAGATGAACTATCTCGACTGGAAGCATGCCAAGGCGAGCAATCCGAGCAACACCAATGCCGAATATCTCTACAACGAACTGCATAAGCGTGACATACCTGTGGTGATAATGGAGCCATTGCTCGGCGGCCGACTCGCTCAGGTCAACAAGCACATCGAGGAACAGTACAAGCAGCGCCGTCCCGACGACAGCGTGGCTTCATGGGCATTCCGTTACGCCGGAACTCCCGAAGGTGTGCTTACAGTGCTCAGTGGCATGACCTACATGGAGCACCTGCAGGATAATCTGCGCACCTATTCGCCTCTGGAGCCTTGTACCGACGATGAGCTTGCGATGCTTGAAACCGCGGCCAACCTGATACTGAATTATCCCACGGTTCCGTGTACCGACTGCAAGTATTGCATGCCGTGTCCCTACGGACTTGACATTCCCGCGATATTCGCCCACTACAACAAGTGTGTCAATGAGGGAAATGTGCCCGAAAGCTCACAGGATCCGCATTATGCCGAAGCCCGCAAGGCTTTCCTTGTGGGATACGACCGTTCGGTGCCCAAGTTGCGTCAGGCCAACCACTGCATAGGCTGCAACAAATGTCGTCCTCATTGTCCGCAGGGCATAAACATACCGCGACGAATGAGGGACATAGACAACTTTGTCGAACAGCTTAAGCAGGGTACGCTTGCATAACGGGCAATCGATGGATATGAACCGACTTGTGGAGCTGCTGCACGATAGCGGAGCTACACTTGTGGTCGAAAGCCGCGGTGAGGTGATGACCTTCACCAGCCGGGGTGTGAAGGACCTCTTTGAACTCTACACCAATCATCGTGAATTGCTGCAGGGCGCGCGCGTGGCCGACAAGGTTACGGGTGCGGGAGCTGCGGCGCTGATGGCGCTCGGCGGTGTGGCGGAGTATCACACCGATGTTATAAGTGAAAAGGCGTTGTCGTTGCTTGACCGTTCCGGCGTGGCCGGAATGGCGGAGAAGGTTGTGCCCTATATCATCAACAGGGCCGGCACAGGGCAATGTCCCCTGGAGTCACTTATCGGGGATATTGATAATCTTGAAGAGATTTACGATGTAATAGTCGGGTTTATGGATTCGCTCTGTCCTTAAGCGTGACATATATGCGATCGTCGTCATCGCGCGTTACTGCTATTGATTCTATTGATGAAGGGTCAATCTTCATAATCTCTTCCATGTCCTTCTCTATGCCGTTTATGAATATGCGAGGCGATGTCATGGGCTTCCTGTCGCGGGCGTGAGAGTCGTCGGGCTTCGGAGCCGGCTCTTTGCGTACTGCTTCGTAACCTATTACCTTTATATCGGATATACCGTATGTGTCGTCATGTTTACTTTCGGTTTGCACATCGGTTGCATCGTGCCCCATTATGACTATATCGGGAGTCGATTCCTTGTCATCGCTATAAAACAATGCTGAATTGTTAACGTGGTCCAGTGCAGCCGCTACCGCATCATGGTTGATCGCCAACACGGCCAAGGCTACGGCCGGAATTGCGGCAAGGGTGCGCAAGCGGCGTGACATCGATGCCTGCGATGTCATCATCATTGTCATGCGCTTTTTCAGCTTGCAGTGGTTGAGGCTGTTGGCTACTGTCGGGAATTTCATACCGGTGGCTTTGCTTATCAACAACATTTGATAGTCACGGGCGTTTATTCCTGAATCGAGAACTCTTTTGTCGGCTTCATACTCGTGAACGGCCTTCAGCTCCTCGCGTACAAGCCATGCCGCCGGATTAAACCAGTTGACCGTGACGATGAATTGGGCCAACAGGAGGTCGATCCAGTGTTGGCGGTCGATGTGCTGCTTCTCGTGAGCTGTTATCATTACTCCGGCCTGCTTGTAGTCGCTCAGGCTCATGACTATGTAACGATGCCAGCTGAAAGGTGCGACTTTGTCGTCGTCGGTGAGTACTATGATGTAGCGTCCGTCGCGTATCTTGGTACCCGATGCCGTTATGCGTGCTATGCGCAGCCACACTATTGCCATGTGTATTACGACAGCCGCTATTCCTGCGAGATAGACAATCAAGGCTATCCTTGGCCATGTCGTCGGTTGTGCAGCATAATCGTCGGCGATCGATGGCTGAGGCAATGGTGACATTAATTGGACTGTGGCGTTATTTGACGCGAATTGCTGCACTAATACATTGACTGCAGGAAGGATGAACGCACACAACATCATGCTCAACAACACAACTCGATTGTAACGGTATTGATTCTCCGAGGCAAGCAGCCATTTATATACTATGTACATGGCCAATAACGGCAGGGCCGCCGAGATGGCATAGGTGAGCAGGTGTCCCATTGCTGACGGTTTATGGATTGGTTGTTACTTGTCCTTATTCTTGTTCTCGACCATGTCGATAAGCTCCTTGAGTTCGTCGACGCTTATCTTCTCCTCCTCGACGAGTGTCGACACGGCTCCGAAATAGCTGTTGCCGAAGTAGTTCTTGATAAGCGTGCCGAGAGTCTTTCGGCGGAAATCCTCTTTTCGCGCCACGGCGTAATAACGGAAGGAGCCGCCAACCGCTTCATGTGACACGAATCCTTTCTGTTCAAGATTTCGGACAAATGTAGACAATGTATTGAAATGTGGTCGGGGTTCGGGGTAAAGTTCCACTATTTCCCGTACAAACATCGGACCGTGATTCCAGAATATCCTCATCAGTTCCTCTTCCTTGTCGGTCATCTCGATCTTATCTTTCTTCTTACGCATAACGAAACCTTTAGTTTTATAGCGCAAATATAAAACCTATTTTTTATTTTAGCAAAAACATCACGTAATATTGTTGTCGCTACTTGTTGAGTGAATTGGGTATGATATGTTGGATTATATTTCGCATTTCTTGTGCTATTAGGGAAAATGGACTTGAAAATAAGTGAAAGGGAATAAAATAATGATGAAAATATTTTGTTATAATCAAAACGAATTTGTATATTTATGGCCAATTAAGCACACTTATAGAATTATGAACAAAATTGACTCGCTCCTATTTAATATTGATTTACCCAAGGGTGTTCCTTGCAGAGGGGCGTTGTTGGTTGCCGAGCCTTTTTTGAAGGAAAAATATTTCAATCATGCGGTTATATGCTTGATTGATTATGAAATAGGTGAAACTTCGATGGGGATTGTGATGAATAAGATGACCAATTATACGCTTTCTGACCTTATCAGCACCGTTACGCGTAAAGAGCCGATACCGATATATTGCGGAGGCCCTATGTCGTGTGACAGGCTTTACTTCATCCACACACTGGGCGACATAATACCCGGTGCGCGCTGCATTTGCCCCGGATTGTACATCGGCGGCGATTTCGACAGCATGCTTGACTATGTAAATTCCGATTATCCGGTAGAGGGCACGATACGCTTCTACCTGGGTTACAGCGGATGGGGCATAGGGCAACTGGATGAGGAACTTAAGGACAATGTGTGGGCTGTGACATCGATTACCGACGCCGATTCACTTCTGCTCGGTGCCGAGGACGGATATTGGCACGGACAGGTGCGCTCTATGGGAAACAATTACAAGGGATGGTTGTATCACCCTCAGAATCCTCGACTCAATTGATGAGGAGTTGCATCATGAATGCGTCGCGGTAGCTCTTGCCGCTTCGTAGCCATGACTTCATGCGGCCCGTGATGCGGTAACCGCTTTTCTTGAATAAATCAACGCTGTGAGAGTTGTCGACCGAAACGACAGCCCACAACTGGTGCATGCCTATGAATTTGCCGGCATATCCGGCGAGCAGCGCGAGCGAACGCATGCCGTAGCCCTGATGGCGATATGCCCGGTCAATCAGCAGGCCCACTCCTGCGCGACGGTTCATCGGGTCAAAGTCGTATAGGTCGATCATCCCTACGGCTTGTCGCGAATCGTTGCGCTCGATTATCAACCGCAGCTGACGGGCCGCGAATATGTCGGGGTTATAGCTCTCGATGTAGTCCCATATCGATTTCCGTGAGAATGGTGCCATGGAGCTGCCCACTTCCCAGATGGTGGTGTCGTTTTCCCATGCGAGTATGGTGTCAAGGTCGGTAGCCTCGACAGCACGCAGGATAATCTTGTCGTCGCACAGTAACGGTGTCATTGCAGATGCTGGTTGAATGATTCGCTGAAGAGTGTGCGGTTGAGCAATGAGCGGCCGAGTGTGATTTCGTCGGTGTATTCGATCTCATTTCCCACCGATACGCCTCGTGCAAGCTGGGTTATCTTGACGGGGAGCGTCCCGAGCCTGCGGTAGATATAAAAGTTGGTGGTTTCACCCTCCATCGTTGCGCTTAGAGCCAGGATCACCTCCTTTACGCCTCCGTTGGCTACGCGCTCCACAAGTGACTCTATCTCAAGTTGGTCGGGGCCTATTCCGTCCATGGGCGAGATTACGCCACCGAGTACATGGTAGAGCCCGTTGAACTGTCGGGTGTTTTCAAAGCTCATGACATCCTTTACGCTCTCGACCACGCACACCGTCGATGCGTCGCGTGAGGGGTTGGAGCATATAGGGCAGGTGTCGGTTTCCGATATGTTATGGCAGGTGGTGCAGTAGCGTATGCCGTTGCGCAGGTTTATTATTGCCTCGCCGAGCTCGATTCCGTACTTTTCGTCCTGGCGCAGAATGTGCAGCGCAAGGCGAAGAGCCGTTTTTCGGCCTATTCCTGGCAGTCGCGACAACTCGTTGACCGCCGTTTCAAGAAGTGTTGAGGCGTATTCTTGTTCCATAAGGGGGATCGTTGCGTTTTGTGATGTAAAGTTAGCCTAAAGATGCGAATATGACAACCTGTCGGCAGGCTTTTTCGCATTTTTTGGTGATTACATTGCTAATAATTGATTTATTGCGTAATTTTGCACTCTGATAAGCAAAAATTGCGTATTTGACAATGAAAATTATTAGAACAGTCGAAGAGCTTAAGAGCGTCGTTGGCGCATTGAAAGCCGAAGGTAAGTCGGTGGGACTTGTTCCTACCATGGGTGCCCTTCACGACGGACACGTATCATTGATGGAGAAGGCTCGCGGTGACAATGATGTTGTCGTTGTGAGCGTATTTGTAAATCCTACACAGTTTAATAATCCCGATGACCTGCGCACCTATCCCCGCACCGAGGAGGCCGATTGCGCCCGCATGCGCGACGCAGGTGTCGACATCGCATTCATCCCCTCGGTAGAGGAGATATATCCCGAACCTGACAACCGTGTGTTTGACCTCGGCAAGGTGGCCGAAGTTATGGAAGGCGCCATGCGCCCCGGACATTTCAACGGCGTGGCTCAGATTGTGAGCAAGCTGTTCAGAATGGTCGAGCCTACAAGGGCTTATTTCGGAGAGAAGGATTTCCAGCAGATTGCCGTGATACGCCGCATGGTCGAAATCGAGGGATTCAAGAATCTCGAAATTGTCGACTGCCCCATCAAGCGCGAGGCCGACGGCCTTGCACTGAGCTCGCGCAACGTAAGGCTTACGCCTCACCAGCGTGAGATAGCTCCCAACATACACCGCATCATGGTCGAGAGCCTTGACAAGGCCCGTGACTGCAGCGTCGAGGAGGTTAAGCGCAGTGTGATAGATGCTGTAAACGCTTATCCCGAAATGGATGTGGAGTACTATGAAATCGTAAATGCTGCCGACATGCAGCCTATTACCGATTGGTCGCAGGCATCTCAGGCCGTGGGATGCATCACCGTCTATCTCGGCGATGTGCGTCTGATCGATAATATTAAATACACTATTTGAAAGAAATGATGCAGGTACAAGTGGTGAAATCAAAGATTCACCGTGTAACAGTGACCGAGAGCAATCTCAACTATATAGGCAGCATCACCATCGACCAGGACTTGATGGATGCCGCCAACATAATTGCCGGCGAGCGTGTCTACATCGTCGACAATAACAATGGCGAGCGATTTGACACTTACACAATCCCCGGAGAGCGCGGTTCGGGCATGATTTGCCTCAACGGAGCTGCCGCACGCAAGGTGCAGCCGGGTGACATTGTCATAATAATGGCCTACGCCATGATGCCTTTTGACGAGGCCAAGAACTTCAAGCCGGCGGTAATATTCCCCGATACCGCAACCAATCGACTTGTGTGACTAACCGAATAATAGAATAATTACGATATATGTTTGAAAATCTAAGTGAAAGACTTGAACGCAGTTTCAAGCTACTCAAGGGTCAAGGCAAAATTACCGAAATTAACGTAGCCGAAACGCTGAAGGATGTGCGCCGCGCGCTGCTTGATGCCGATGTCAACTACAAGGTGGCAAAGCAGTTTACCGACACGGTGAAGGCAAAGGCGCTCGGACAGAACGTTATAAACGCAATCAAGCCGAGCGAGCTCATGGTGAAGATAGTCCATGACGAGCTTACATCCCTGATGGGTGGCGACACTGCGCCGCTGAATCTCTCGGGTAATCCTACAGTGATTCTTATGTCGGGTCTGCAAGGCTCGGGTAAGACCACTATGTCGGGAAAGCTTGCCCGCAAGCTCAAGAGCGAAAAATCGAAGCGTCCGCTGCTTGTTGCCGGCGACGTCTATCGACCGGCTGCCATCGAGCAGTTGAAGGTGCTCGGCGAGCAGATAGAGGTTCCGGTCTACACTGAGGAAGGAAACAAGAATCCCGTTCAGATAGCGGAGAACGCAATCAGTTACGCCAAGGCCAACCACTACGACCTCGTGATTGTCGATACCGCCGGCCGACTTGCTGTCGACGAGGCGATGATGAACGAGATCGCTGCCATAAAGAAGGCCATAAAGCCTCAGGAAACACTCTTTGTCGTCGACTCGATGACAGGTCAGGATGCGGTAAACACAGCCAAGGAATTCAACGACCGCCTCGACTTTGACGGCGTAGTGCTCACCAAGCTCGACGGTGATACCCGAGGTGGTGCCGCGTTGTCGATACGCACGGTTGTCACCAAGCCCATCAAGTTTGTGGGTACGGGCGAGAAACTCGACGCACTCGACTACTTCCATCCTGCGCGTATGGCCGACCGTATTCTCGGCATGGGTGACATCGTGTCGCTCGTTGAGAAGGCCCAGCAGCAATTTGATGAAAAGGAAGCCCGTGAGCTGCAGCGCAAGATTGCCAAGAACCAGTTTAACTTCAATGACTTCCTGAATCAGATACAGCAGATCAAGAAGATGGGTAACCTCAAGGATCTTGCATCGATGATTCCGGGTGTGGGCAAGGCCATAAAGGATATTGACATTGACGATAACGCATTCAAGGGCATCGAGGCTATAATCCACTCGATGACTCCGCAGGAGCGTGCTAATCCTGAAATCATTAACGGCAGCCGCCGTCAGAGAATCGCCCGCGGCTCGGGTACTACCATCCAGGAGGTCAACCGCCTGTTGAAGCAGTTTGAGGAAACCCGCAAGATGATGAAGGCCGCAACTGCAATGAAGGCCAATCCGATGAAGATGATGCGCAACATGCGTCGTCGCTAAAGTGATAAATTGTTTGCAACAACCAATTAACAACGAATCGATATGACACTTATTGACGGTAAAAAAATCGCCGATGAAATAAAGCAGGAGATCGCCGCCGCCGTTGAGTCGATGGTGGCTGAAGGCCGCAAGCGTCCTCATCTTGCCGCCATACTCGTAGGACATGACGGGGGCAGTGAAACGTATGTAGCTCACAAGGTGCGTGCCTGTGAGCAGTGCGGATTCAAGTCGACGCTTATCCGCTTTGAGGATGATGTGACCGAGGAGAAGCTGCTTGAAGCCATTGATTCGCTTAACCGCGATGATGATGTCGACGGATTTATCGTGCAGCTGCCGTTGCCGCGTCACATATCCGAGCAGAAGATAATCGAAGCGATAGACTATCGCAAGGATGTCGACGGATTCCATCCGATAAACGTTGGAAGAATGTCGATAGGACTTCCGTGTTACGTTTCAGCCACTCCGGCCGGTATTCTTGAGCTGCTCGCACGCTACGACATACCCACCAAGGGCAAGCGTTGTGTCGTACTCGGACGAAGTAATATCGTGGGCAAGCCTGTGGCCATGCTCATGATGCAGAAGCACAATCCCGGCGACGCCACCGTTACGGTGTGTCACAGTGCGACCAAGGACCTGAAGGATATATGCCGCGAGGCCGACATAATAATCGCCGCCCTCGGCAGTCCGGGATTTGTAACCGCCGACATGGTTAAGCCCGGAGCCGTGATAATCGATGTGGGCACTACACGTGTTCCCGATGCTACGCGCAAGAGCGGATTCCGCCTTAGCGGTGATGTCGACTTTGAAAACGTGGCTCCTCTTTGCTCCTATATCACACCCGTGCCCGGCGGAGTAGGCCCTATGACCATCTGCTCGCTGATGAAGAACACTCTTCTTGCAGGCCAGGGAGCTATTTACGGATAAAAAATTACAGCCATGACGCTGTTGCACCTGTTGCTGTTGTCGTTCGTGTCGATGCTTTTCGGCAGCGAAAAGGCCGATATTGTATTTGCCGGCGACGCAATGCAGCATAAGGCGCAGATAGATGCTGCCTCCCGCGGTGACGGGGTGTATGACTATTCCGACTGTTTCACGGCGCTGTCGCCCTACATCTCCGATGCCGACTATGCGGTGGTGAATCTTGAAACACCGCTTGGAGGCGAACCTTATTCGGGCTATCCTTGTTTCAGTGCGCCCGACTCCTATCTTGATGCATTGACCGATGCCGGATTTGACATGATGCTTACAGCCAACAATCACACTCTCGACAAGCGTGACCGCGGACTTGTGCGCACTCTTGACAAACTCGACGAGCGCAATGTGACGCATCTCGGCACCTATCGCAATGCCGCCGAGCGTGACTCGATGTTGCCGATGATTGTCGACATAGCCGGCTTCAAGGTGGGATTTCTCAATTACACTTACGGTACCAACGGCATAAAGCTAAACAGCGATGCCGTGGTCGACTATATCGATCGTGACAAGATGGCGCGTGACATAGCTCGCACCCGAAGCTGTGGAGCCGAATTGATAGCGGTGTGCGTGCACTGGGGCTTGGAGTATCAGCTGCTCCCGTCGCCTGCACAGCGTCAGCTTGCCGATTTTCTTGTTGAACAAGGTGTCGACATGATAATAGGCGGTCACCCTCATGTGATTCAGCCTATGGAAATGCGTCGCCGTGCCGACGGCTCCAACGTTGTAGTCGTGTATTCACTCGGTAATTTTATATCCAACATGAAGACCGTCGATACACGAGGAGGTGCCATGGTGAAGGTGAATCTTGAACGTGACGACGAGGGTAGGGCGCATGTGGCTTCGGCCGATTACCGACTGGTGTTTACGGTGCCTCCGTCGGCAGCGTCGGGAAATTTCCGCCTTGTCCCGGTCGAAAACTGTACTAAAGGAGATGTCGGGGCTAAGTGCAAGGCATTTACACAATCGGCCGAACGAATATTCAACAAGCACAATGTAGGCATAGGACGCGATACCGTTACAATACGCCAACAAAAAATGACTCCGCTGGAGAAATTTCTGTACAAAACATTTGGTGCGTTACAAAAATAGTTGTACCTTTGCACCATCAAAATCCCATCTTTTACAGTCCAAAAACGAGCAAACCCTTTTGTACATTGGCGTGAAGCCATGTGCAAAAGGGTCTATATATGTAGCACTGGAATGGGGTTATCTATATTTAACCTTTTTTAATATTAGCAATAATCTGTTTGATTTTCTGACGAGTAACAATCTCGGTGTCGAGTCTGAAGCCGGCTTTGGCATGTAGGTCATCGGTAAGATCATCCCGTGTGAAGTTAGGCTTGTAGCCTTCTCCCTTGACTATGTTCATAGTCATTGACCGTAGTTTCTCAATTATAGCGGAGGATGTGTATTTATAGTTCAGTTCCTTTTCCATTATTCTGAAGAGCAGTAGTGTGATAAAGCAGACAATGAAGTGGGCCCTTATGTGTTCCGCCGTCCAGACGAAGACGGGTCGACCCTTGAAGTCAGTCTTGATGACCCTGAAGGCATCCTCCGACTCCCAGCGGTTATGGTTCAGTTCGATGATTTTCGTCACATTGTCAGACAGATCCGTACATATCGCATAGAAGCCGTCATATTTTTCTTCTTCTGATATGGCGTCAAGATTCAGGGAGACGGTTCTGAATACCGCAACCTCGCCGTCTTCTGTGGCGTAGGTCTCGGAAAGGAACCTGTCAGGGCTCTTATAAGATTTGGTCAATGTCCTGTTTCCACGTGCATTGCTGTCAGCCTTGTCAATCTCGCGTTGACGCAGGAATCGGAGGTAGTCGCGGTATTTGTATGAAAATGTCACAATCAATCTTTGAGAGAACTTTGTCTTTTCATTGACAATCCAACGCTCGCGATAAAAAGTGCGGTCTCCGTAATAACGGGCAGTATCGGCATCAGTCAGGTCAAACTCCAGTTCATCCTCGTCTGCATCCCGGTACCGCTTGTCTTTTTGTACCGTGTCGGACTTTACAAGTTTCCATCCTGTCGGTTCCAGACACCAGTCCCTGAGATTATCCTCCAGTTTCTTTATTGACTGCACCGTTATGAATGATCTTTCTGCTGTGGAGTTATATGACCGGTTGCCTTCAGAAGAGAGACCTCCGTCTGTACAGACTACAATCTTGCTGACCCCCATCTTCTCAACTATAATCTTTTCAGTTGGAATCAAGGTAGTCTGTTCGTTGGCATTGCCGGGATTGATGCACATCGCAACCGGCATGCCGGAGTTGTCGATGAACATACCCATCTGTACGATGGGGTTCGGTCGATGTTCCTTGGAGACTCCGTACTTGCGTATACGTTCATGAACGTTCCCTTTTTTGTCTGTCACATAGTCCGGATCGGCAGATTCTCTCTCGAAAAAATAGTTGGTGCAGTCATAGTACATGACGGTCGTATCCCGTTCGACAACCTTTGACGAATTAAGGAAAAGTCTCTTCTGGATGTATTCACCGTGTCTGTCCAGGATATCCAGACTCCTGTAGATATGCTGTTTTTCTATATCAAAAGGCTCGATATAGCTTCCGCTCCTGCGATAATTACCTAGTTTTGAAGCCGGTCTCAAAAGCCGTTCGTAGACCATCAGCTCCAGAACTTTGTTGAAATCGAAGTCGAACTTATGTTTACGTGAGATTGCCTCGCATATCCTGTCCATCCCGACCTTATGGTACAGCCGTTTAAGAAACAGATATCCGCTCTCGCAACTCTGAGCCTCGCCTTTTTCAATAAGCTTTGTGGGCGACAGACGTGATATTATCACCTGCCGGCCCTCCTTCTCCTGTGCCGTAAGCCTGGCGATATATTCCCTGGCCCATTCAACAGGATCTCTGTCTCCGCATCTCTGACGAACTTCCTCAAGCGTTCCAAGGCGCTCATGGATTCTTGAGGTACTTTTGCCGTTCTTGTCCCTGTATGCCTTCTGTACATAAAGGATGGAAGTCTTTTTTGTCTTGGTTATTTTCAGCTTCATATTATGCCGCCCTGCCGTTGATTGCTACACGGTGCTACAAAGATAGTAATAAAATTTGACACGTGCAAGCGTGCCAGCAAAAAAGATTCATGAAAATGCAACTGTCAAACTACCGCGATTTTCTTGTTGAACAAGGTGTCGACATGATAATAGGCGGTCACCCTCATGTGATTCAGCCTATGGAAATGCGTCGCCGTGCCGACGGCTCCAACGTTGTAGTCGTGTATTCACTCGGTAATTTTATATCCAACATGAAGACCGTCGATACACGAGGAGGTGCCATGGTGAAGGTGAATCTTGAACGTGACGACGAGGGTAGGGCGCATGTGGCTTCGGCCGATTACCGACTGGTGTTTACGGTGCCTCCGTCGGCAGCGTCGGGAAATTTCCGCCTTGTCCCGGTCGAAAACTGTACTAAAGGAGATGTCGGGGCTAAGTGCAAGGCATTTACACAATCGGCCGAACGAATATTCAACAAGCACAATGTAGGCATAGGACGCGATACCGTTACAATACGCCAACAAAAAATGACTCCGCTGGAGAAATTTCTGTACAAAACATTTGGTGCGTTACAAAAATAGTTGTACCTTTGCACCATCAAAATGGTGAGATTAGCTCAGTTGGTTAGAGCGTCGGATTGTGGTTCCGAAGGTCGTGGGTTCGACCCCCACACCTCACCCTGAAAAAGGCCACCTCGCAAGAGGCGGCCTTTTTATTTTAAGTCGGTTGATCTTTAAATCTATCCAAGCGCTATACTCATGTTTCCACAATTGAGAGAAACCGTCATGCCGAGTGCTTTAAAAGCCCTTGATATAGTGCCAATTGTCAAGTTATGTCCGTTTTCGATTCGAGATACTTGTGCGCGTTGTACCCCCATAAGTTCTCCGAGTTGCGATTGTGTGAGTTTCTTTTCTTTACGGGCTTGTTTTATTGCCTCTCCTATAAGATAGGACTGTAGCTCAGCTTCCATTGCATTTCGACGCGGAGTGCCTATCTCACCGACAACGCGGTTGAGCATTTCATCATGAGTGTAAAGTTTTATTTTGTTCATATCTTATTTCTGTTTATTGCTAAAATATTCTTTTCTAAGTGCTTCCGCTTTGGCTATCTCATTAATCGGAGTCTTTTGGGTTTTCTTAATAAAGCCATGAGTGGCAATGACCAAACTTCCGACCTCATTATCCCAAAACGCCAATAGCCTGTAAGTCATGCCTTGATATTTTGTGCAGAACTCCCAAATATCATCATTAAGCTTCTTGAACAATTCCTTATCTATAAAATAACGGCTTTTGGAAATGTTGAATGCTATCTTGTCTTGTACCTTTTCGGGCAAGGATTGGAGAAAACTTAGGGCATCCTCCATGTATATTATATCAAACTTTGCTTTCAGGCACATAAGGTTGGCTTAGTTTTTGCAAAGTTAATAAAATGTTACATATATGGAAACATTTGTGAGGCTATTTTTGTTCGGAAGTGTTTTGTTTGGGAGTTTGCGCTGGCTTTACGGGCCGTCGGAGTAGGGATTATTGTTGATGTGTGTTATGTAATATCCGCTTTGCAAAGGTTTTGTGTGTTCATACTGTAGGCCGCCATTGTCAGGATATACTTTCACGACTTTGCGTTACCAATACCGCTGCCGCAGTTGAAATCGGGTTTAGTTAATTGCTTATGTCAAATGTGTGCATAAATATTCCGATGAAAGTTGATCGATTTTGTGAAGTGCAATACTTAAAAAGGCAACCAACACGAGTTTGATTGCCTTTTGGTTTTGAAGCGATTGATTATTGCCTATTTTCCCATTCTGAAATCTTTAACATTGTCGACATTGAGCGTTATGTCCTCAATCAAGCTCGTGCAGGAGCCGCGTTTGGGGCATTGGCTGCTGACACCGACTAACAGGCTGTCGGGGTAGTAGTTTTCATAAAGTCGCACCATGTGCCACTCGTTATTGTCGATAGAGTAGTAGCTTGCAATAGTGTGGGTGTCCGATGATATCTTAAGGAATACCGACGGAACATCCAGTTTATCATGATTGTTGTCGTCAGATGTGCCCTTTGTCCTGACCGATACTATGCGGTGCATGCCGTATTCATCCTGTTCAAAGCATAGTTTCTGCCAAAGTGAATCATTGGCATATACCAGCAGGTCGGCGGCATTGTATAATCCTTCAGGTGTAAATTCGGGCGTTACTTTAGCCGTAAGAGTGAACGGTTTTGTATTGTCTACCTTTGTTAACAGAGCCGGAAGGGTAGTGTTGGTGAGCTTGCCTTCGTTGGGGTCGATGAAAAAGTCAAGACCTTCGGGACACTTGAATTCCAATGTGCCGTTGTCCAGGACTTTGGCATATTTGTCGGCGTTGTTTAACGCATGAGTGAATGTGACATCCTGTGTTGCTACCATACATTCGGTAACGTTGTTTCGGCTTGGAGTGTCGTCACTTGCCACTTCGGGTTGAATTTCCTGACTTTGCGGGCGACAGGCAATCAAGGCGATGCTCATGCCTATAATTACATTGTAAATTGAGCTTCGTTTCATGATGTGATTGATTGGTTTGATGAATAGCGGGTATGTGACAATCATTTAGACTGAGTTTGGTTGAAGCCGGTTTCCTCGGCCGACCATGATTCCCATTTACATTCTCCCATTTCCATATTGGAGAATCGGGCTGTGAATGAGTGGTCGACAGGGCTTGCTGCATATATGCCGAATGATATTTCTCCGTCGCCTTTAAACAGGTGGAAAGCGCGCATCTGGTTGAATGTGATTCCGTCAAGGCTTGTTTCGATGTAATAATCGCTGCCTCGGCGACTCAGGCGGTACCACATTTCACGTATTGACGATGGTATGTCGTGGGTTGCCCAGTCGGAATATCCGTTGTTGGTTACCACGCTTCCCAATCGCTGATAATCTTCGTTTTCGTATTCGATAGAGGCTTTCATCCAGTTGTCGCTGTCAAGGTATATGGCAATTCCGCATTGGTCGAAAAGGGCCGAACTGTTAAATTCAGTCTTTACCGTGAATGAGAAGTATTGGCATGATGTCTTCATCTGGAGCACCGGGGCATTGTCGTTGCTGAAGCCATAGTAGGTGCGCTGCCAAAGGTCGGTATTGGGTTCTGTTTCAATGGTTATCAATGAATCGGTGATGACATACTGTTTAGGCTCGCGCGTCCAATACAGATTCTCTTTTACAAATTCTTTCATGACGGTGTCGTTTTTTTCAGTTGTTGAGGTGATGATTGCAGTTGTTTTTTCTTCTTGCTGTTTTTGGCTGCATGATGCCATTGTTACGGCCAGCATTGCCAATGTGATGATGTTTTTTGTAGTCATATATTTTTGATGTTGTGTAAGTTGGTTGTTATTTGTAATTTTGTTGCAAAATTAGCTTGCGATACCTGATGCTGCAATGGTGAATAATAACCAAATTTGAAATGAAGGAACACGAACTAAGATTGAAAAAGCTGTTGACCGGACAACAGTTTGTCGATGACGCTCAGAAAGATGAATCGCTGGAAAATGCAAAAGAGTATGCCTATGCCTACGCGCAGGCTACCAACGGCATTGCGGTTATATCGGATTTGCAGCAGGATGTGTGCTATATATACTCGGGTAAATTCGGTCATGCATTAGGCCTTCCCGATTATACCGAGAACAGCAGTTCGGCTTTTGAGAGCGAGATATTCAATACAATTCCTGCTGATGAGCTGCTTGAACGGCATATTCTTGAACTCAGGTTCTATCATTTCCTTCAGTCGATACCTGTTGAGGAGAGGCCCGACTACAATGCATTCTGCCTGATACATCTTCGTCAGCCCGACGGAACAACGTTGTCGGTGCTTCACACGATACGTTATATAATATGCAATACCAACGGCAGTCTTTGGCTTGGCTTATGCACTTATGTGCCTTTCCCGTTGGCGCACGGATCGGTTGAGGGGTGCATGACAAATACGCGTACGGGCAAGGCTGTGGATTCAGAGCAGTATCTTCAGTACGATAACCTGCTTCTCAGCAAGCGTCAGGTTGAGATACTTTCTATGTTGGCTAAAGGGGTGGGGAGCAAGCAGATTGCCGATAAGCTTAATATATCGGTGCATACTGTAAGCCGCCATCGTCAGGACATACTTTCACGACTTCGCGTTACCAATACCGCTGCCGCAGTTGAAATCGGGTTTAGAATGCACCTGATTCATTGACGATCATAGTGCGCAGGCAGCTATCCCCGCGTTTATCATTCTTTGGGTTTAATGAAGCCTACGGGGCGGCGGGGCGTGTTCTTGGGCTTTGCCTGAAGCTCGGCAAGTGTGGTGTTGATTGCTTCTATTTGGGCGCGTGTATCTTCGTTGATGTCGTTGTAGTCGGCAAAAATCTCTTCCAAGTCCTGCTTTAGTTCGTTGAAGTTCTTTTCAAGCGTGGAAAGTCGTTTGAGCGGTGAATTGTCGGCTATCATCTGACGGATTGCAACAAATGCCCGCATTATATTGATATTTACCTTAATTGCAATGTCACTGTTTAGCAATCCCGAAAGCATGGCCAATCCTTGCTCCGTAAAAGCATAGGGCAACTTTCGAGTACCGCCCCAGTTTGATGTTCCATTTTGGAATATCAAGTTTGTTTTCAACTCGTCAAATTCGGCTTTGGTCAGTTGAAACATAAAATCATCGGGAAAGCGTCGTATGTTTCGTTTTACTGCCTTATTAAGATTGGAGGTCGTGACATTATACAACTCGGCCAAATCTCTGTCGAGCATCACTTTTTGACCCCGTATTTCGTAGATTTTGCTCTGGATTAACTGCAATTCGTTCATGGCTTAGCTTATATATTGATTTGGTAGACCTCCATAATGCCGGACGGTGCGAAAGCAGTAAAAATCACGCAAATGCAAATATAATGACAATAATTGATAAAACATGGAAATCGGGTGAAAAACAGTTGAAATGGCATCACTTAGGTAAGCTGCTCAATGTACATGAGTTCATCATGCACGGTGCGATATAAAGATTACGAAAGGTTTTAGGACGGTATAGCCATGCCAAGTTCCGTGAACACATGCTGTTTACGCCTCATTCCCATCTTGACGGAATATGATATCACAATTTGTGATTTCCAATTCGGTCTAATTTTATATTGGTTTGGTTGACAGATGGTTGACGGGAATAAAAAAGAAAAATCCGCAAGTATTGAAGTTCAATTACTTGCGGATTTTCGAGGTGTCCGAGATGAGATTCGAACTCACACAGCCCAACGGCCACTACCCCCTCAAAGTAGCGTGTCTACCAATTCCACCACCCGGACATTTGGTCAAGTCGCCTTGAATTTGAGCGAAAAACGGGACTCGAACCCGCGACCCCAACCTTGGCAAGGTTGTGCTCTACCAACTGAGCTATTTTCGCGAATTGCGATTGTTTCTTGATTGGCTCAAGGAGTCTTGACTTAAGTATGTTATTGTACTCTTGAGCGAAAAACGGGACTCGAACCCGCGACCCCAACCTTGGCAAGGTTGTGCTCTACCAACTGAGCTATTTTCGCGTTGGGCAACCTGTTTTTTCGCGATTGCGATGCAAAGGTAGGCATTATTTTTAAACTGCCAAAACTTATTGGAACTTTTTTTGTGATTATTTTTAATCACTATTGATTTTCAGATTGTTATAATTTGATATATTTTTTGAAGAATGACGAGTCGGCCTGTTTTGGCTCTATTAGCGGGGTGGAAGGCCGAAATGTTGAGCGAGGATTCAATCTATGGCTGCATTTTAAATGACAATATGGATTTTTTTGTAAATTTGCAGTCTATTTTAATTTGTTGGAATAAGATGAAACTGATAGCTGACAGCGGAAGCACCAAAGTTGAATGGTGTCTTGTCGATCACGGAAATGTGGTCAAGCAGATATTTACTTCAGGATTCAATGCGCTTATGCTCACCGAAGAGGAGATTTCGCAGTATCTTGATGATGAATTGATGTTTCAGCTCGGCGACCTTGCCGAGCAGGTGACTGAAGTGTATTTCTACGGTGCGGGCTGCATCGATGAAGAGGTTTGCCGAAATGTCCGACGAGCTATCCGTCAGAATCTGAATGTTGCAACCATCGAGGCTCACTCCGACCTTCTCGGAGCCGCACGCGCACTTTTCGGACATAACGAAGGTATTGCCTGCATACTCGGCACCGGCTCCAACTCTTGCTACTACAACGGACATGAGATAAAGGATCACGTAAGCCCTCTCGGATACATCCTGGGCGACGAGGGCAGTGGCGCCGTGCTCGGCCGACTGCTGATAGGCGATGTGCTCAAGCATCAGCTTCCCCGTGAGCTGTGCGACCGATTCCTTGATGAGTATAATCTTGAGCGTAATGCTATAGTGCGCCGTGTATATAAGGAGCCATCTCCCAACCGGTTTTTGGCATCGGTAACTCCGTTCCTGCTTAAAAACATCGAGGAGCCTGCCATACACCGTCTTGTGCTGAATGAGTTCAAGTCGTTCTTCGTGCGTAATGTGGCACAGTACGACCGTTATCGCACACTTCCTGTGAGCTTCGTAGGCTCGATTGCCTATCACTATAAGTCGGTGCTTAACGAGGCGGCCGATGCGCTTGACGCCAAGATTGACACCATACTGAAAACTCCTATGGAGGGGCTTGTCAAGTATCATTCGTCGACATTGTAACAATAACACAGCATGGAACAGCCTCACCTTGAACTGATTCTTGTCAACATATCGGGATATGACCGCCCGGGTGTGACATCGGCGCTTACCGAGATTCTTGCCAATTACGATGCGGCGATTCTTGACATAGGACAGAGTGACATACACCATACATTGTCGCTCGGACTGCTTTTCAAGACCTATAGTAACGTGTCGGGAAACATAATGAAGGACTTGCTGTTCAAGGCGAGCGAGCTCAACGTGCAGATACGCTTCACTCCCATATCGGTTGCCGAATATGAGGAGTGGGTGACGCTGCAGGGCAAAAACCGCTGGATAGTGACGCTTCTCGGCCGACGGCTGACTGCGAAGCAGATTGCTGCCGTGACAAGTATAATTGCCGACCAGAATCTTAACATTGACAGTATTCAGCGATTGACCGGTCGAGTTCCGCTTGAGGAAACGGCCGAGTCGCGCACCAAGTCGTGCGTGGAATTTTCGGTGCGTGGAAATCCGCGTGATGTGAGCGAAATGCAGTCGCAGTTCATGCAGCTGTCAGGCAGTGAGGACTTTGACATATCTCTTCAGGAGGACACTATGTACCGCCGTTGTCGTCGCCTCGTGTGCTTCGATATGGACTCGACGCTCATTGAAACGGAGGTGATCGACGAGCTTGCAATGCGCGCCGGGGTGGGTGACAAGGTTAAGGCTATAACCGAGCGGGCCATGCGCGGCGAAATCGACTTCGATGAAAGCTTCAGGGAGCGTGTAAGCCTTCTCAAGGGACTCGACGAGAGTGTGATGCGTGACATTGCCGAGCATCTTCCCGTGACCGAAGGCGTGGGCCGCATGATGGAGGTGCTGAAACGTGCCGGATTCAAGACAGCGATACTTTCGGGCGGATTCACCTATTTCGGCAACTATCTTAAACAGAAATTCGGCATAGATTATGTATACGCCAATGAACTTGAAATAGTCGACGGCAAACTTACCGGCCGTTACGTAGGCGAGATTGTCAACGGCCGACGCAAGGCAGAGCTGTTAAGGCTTCTTGCTCAGGTCGAAAACATCGACATAGCGCAGACCATAGCGGTGGGTGACGGAGCCAACGACCTTCCCATGCTTGCCACGGCAGGACTTGGAATCGCTTTCCATGCCAAACCTAAGGTTAAGGCCACGGCAGGGCAGAGCATATCAACAATCGGGCTTGATGGAGTGTTATATTTTATAGGTTTTAAAGACTCTTTCATTTCCGATGGCTCTAAAAGTAAAAATTATTGAAAAAGCGAGGGAATATGTCGTAGCCTTTGGGGCTTCGATCATCTTGTTAACTTGTAGTGGGGTTGCCGATGCTCAGCAGTCGGTAGGCCTTGTGTTAAGCGGTGGCGGTGCCAAAGGCATTGCCCACATAGGCGTGATTCAGGCTCTTGAGGATAACGACATTCCCATTGATTACATTGCCGGAACATCGATGGGGGCGATTGTCGGCGGATTTTATGCGTCGGGATATACGCCCGCCGAGATGATGCAACTTATTGAATCAAAGGGCTTCCACTACTGGTCGACCGGCGAGATCGATCCGTCGCTCGTCTACTATTATGCCAAGGATGATCCCACGCCTCGGCTCGCTACTGTGAATGTGAATCTCGGCGACAGTGCCGCTACAAAGTCGATTCTTCCGTCGAGCATAATCAATCCGCTGCCTATGAACTTTGAGTTCATGAATCTCTTTGCTGCCTATTCGGCCCAGTGCGGCGATGATTTCGACAAGTTGTTTGTTCCGTTTAGGTGCGTGACATCCGATGTCTACAACAAGCACAAGATTGTGTGTCGCTCGGGCTCGCTCGGCGATGCCATACGTGCGTCAATGTCGTTTCCCATAGTGTTTGAGCCTATCGAAATGGACGGTGTGCTGGTCTATGACGGCGGCATCTACGACAACTTTCCTGTCGATGTAATGCGCGAGGATTTCGCTCCCGACATCATGATAGGTGTCGATGTGAGTTCGCCCGATTCCAAGCCTAATATCAACGACCTCTTCAGCCAGGTCGAGGACATGATAATACAGAATAATGACTATTCGCTTCCTGCCGACGAGGGCATAAAGCTTCGCATCCACCTTGAAGAGTTCTCGCTTCTTGACTTTGAGGCTTGTCGCACTATATATAAAATAGGTTATGACCATGCCATGTCGATGATGGATTCGATAAAGAGCCGCGTCACGGCGCGAGTTCCATCGGAAGCACGCAAGCTGCGCAGGGCCGTGTTCAAGTCCAAGACCCCCTACGTGGAGTTTGATTCGGTAACGGTTCACGGTGCCACTCCGTCGCAGAATGCTTTCATAAAATATATGTTCACCAACGGTCGCACCGATACATTCGGGCTCGCTCAGGCCAAGGATGCCTATTACAGGGCCATCTCGCCGGGCAAGTTGCGAAATCTGGTGCCGCATGCCGAGTTGAATGACTCCACGGGTACATTCACGCTCGACCTGCGTGCCGACATAAAAAACAACTTCAATGTGGGAGTTGGCGGCTATATCAGTTCGTCGACCAATTCGATGCTGTTCCTATCGGCCGGTTACAATACGCTTAGCTTCAATTCGCTTAACTCCGATATAAACGGATGGGTGGGGCAGAACTATCTTGCCGGCGCGTTAAACCTCAGGCTTTCGATGAAATCGGCCATCCCATCCTACTTGAAGCTTCAGGCCGTCATCTCACGACATAAGATGTATGACAACGACCGCATATTCTATGACAGCGGAAGCACGTTGGTTACATCGTCGGAGGCTTTTGCCCGATTGCGTTACGGCATGGCGGCCGGACGCAGCGGAAAGGTTGAGCTCGACCTCGGGGTGGGGCGCCTTAGCTCACGATTCTACAAGGACTTGATTGTAAGCGCCGACAACCGTGACAGGCTCACTAATGTGCTCGGACAAATTAGGCTGCACTATGCCTACAATACGCTCAACGATGTGCTCTATCCAACATCGGGAATGTTGATAAGGGCCACGCTCGACGGCGTTTACGGCAATGAATACTACTATCCGCTGAACGACAATTCGCTTGAGGTGCGCGACACAAATGGGTGGGGTGAGTTTACATTCCGTTATGAACGCTATTGGGGCGTAAGCCGTAATTTCACTATGGGTTTTGAGGGCAACGTGGTGGCTTCATCGCAAAAGCTCCATGACAACTATGCGGCTACGATGGTCATGCTTCCCGCATTTCATCCCACGGCATCGACCTATAGCGTGTTCAACACGGCATTATCGGCTCCGCAGTATGTCACGCTGGGCTTGCAACCGATATGGACCATCAGCCAGATGTTTCAGGTGCGTGGCGAGTTCCACGGCTTCATGCCCTGGCGCAGGGTGAAGGGCGGAAAGGCAGGTGTACCGCCGCATTACGGCGATTGGTTCAGCGATCCGGCATTCTTTGGCGAGGTGGCGGCCATCTATTCACTGCCGTTTGCCCATCTCACGGCTTATGCCAACTATTGTAATAATCCCGGTACAAAGTGGAACTTCGGACTGTCGTTCGGACTCTTCTTCCTCGCCCCCACGTTCATGCATTGACGGGGCTTATTACTGACATAGGTATAAAAAATTCAGGCACATTGGCTTCGCCAGCTTATGTGCCTGATGAGTTTTTGAAGCGGATGTTTATTTAATAAAAATGTAAATTGAATTATTACTGGTTATGTTGTAGAAGTATCGATTATAAATTCTTTAAGTCGTCGGCTGAAAAGTCGCCAGTTATGTAGATGGCCGACAGCTCGTGCTTGTCAGCGTCGGAGCGCGTCACATTGATTATGTACAACTCGCTGAATCGCTCTCCATTACGCACTGCATATATTTCGACCGAGTCGCCCTCGTCGATTACCTTGCTCAATGTTTCCATCTTATCGGCATCTTCCTTAAGCGCGGGTATTATCATTTCGATTGTAACGGGATCCAGACACGCGAGTACTTCAACGCTTTTGAGCTTGTTTACGGCCTGCGACAGGTTGATTGAGCCGTTAAACTGCATTCCGTCCATAGACTTGAGCATCGATTGCGGAATGTAGACATACTCTACATTCTCTTTCTTGGCGAGATTTTCAAATGTCTTGTTTTGGGCCGTCAGTGACGCAGGAATCAGCAGCATTGCCGCAAACATTGTGTTCAATATGTAGTTACTTAACTTCATCGTTGTTAGCGTTTAGAAAGTCGTTGTACAATATACCTATTTTGGTTATCTCATCATTTACAAGTGCCATCTGCTTGTCGGCTCTTTTCAGGCTTGCCGACACCTCAAGGAGCGCCTTTTCGGTTTCAAACGATGCAATCTGAGGGTCGGTTATCTCATAGGGATTGCTCTCCGAACCGAAAAAGAAGAATGTCGCCAGCGAAATTACTATAGCCACTCCGGCAGCTACGCTTCCGGTTGTGATCCAGCGGCGGCCTCGGTTGTGGGTATGCTCCTGGCGCTCGAGATGATCGATTAGCAATCCGAGCTGCGGACCAAGATCTTCGGGCACCTCTATGTGGGGACGCTTTCTTGAAGCGATGTAGAGGTCGCGGTCGACAATAAGCTCTTCGGGCACCGATTTCATGTCGGCGAAGTAGCGGTCAAGGCATTTTTCGTCGATTTGCGACGAAAGCCCCGAGTAATAGAGGTTTAGCAGTTGTTTTATTTGATATATTTCCTCGTTCATCTTATGAGATGTTTGTATAGTTCTTTAAGTTGTCGCCTGGCTCTCGACAGCAGAGTCCTTGTGTTGTCGGTGGTTATTCCGAGCAACTCCGAAATCTCCTTTACTGAGCAGTCGGAGTAGGCTCTCAGCCTCAAAGCCTCGCGTTGGATGGCCGGCAGTGTATCCATCAGCTGCGTCACCTTTTCCAGCGTGTCGCGCTGGTCGATGCGCTTGACGAGGTCGTCATCGGCTTCGTCGTTTTCCAACGCGATGTCAAGAGGCTCGTTACGGCGATAGCGCGTCCTTGTCATGTCGATGCATTGTCGCTTTATTGTCGTCATGCAGAAACCCTTGGCCGACTGGATTCCTTCAAGTTCTTCGCGCTTCGTCCACAACTTCACCACTGCTTCCTGCACTGCGTCAAAGGCATCATGTCGATCTTCAAGGATGATATAGGCCACCCGATACATCTCCTCGTAGTGTGGCAATATCATTTTTTTGAAAGTCGTAGAGTCCATTGGTAGTTGCTCGTCGGTATTTTTATGGTTTAAGCAGCGGTGATGCTCTCCTCTTGGAGGGCGTCATCGATGAATACATATTATAGACGAATGAATGAGGAAAAATGTGACAGAAAATGTCAATTTTTTTTGCCCCAGCGGTTCTCCTGTAGTGCGCGCAGCTTTGCTTCCGACTGATTTTCACCGGGTTTCCATAGCGATGGATGTCCGAGTTCTTCGGGCATGAACTCCTGTCGCACGAAGTTGCCCGGATAGTCGTGGGCATACTTGTAGTTTTTGCCGTAGTCGAGCTCTTTCATCAGTTTGGTGGGCGCGTTGCGCAGATGCAACGGCACGGGCAGGTTGCCTGTCTTCTCGACAAGACTCAATGCTGCATCGATGGCCATGTAGGCCGAGTTGCTCTTGGGCGATGTGGCAAGGTATATGGCACATTCCGACAGCGGAATCCGCCCCTCGGGCCAACCGATTTTGTGGATGGTGTCGAATGTGGCGTTGGCGAGCAGAAGCGCGTTGGGGTTGGCGAGGCCTATGTCCTCGGCGGCCAGTATTACGAGTCGGCGGGCTATGAATTTGGGATCCTCGCCTCCGGCTATGAGCCGCGCGAGCCAGTAGACTGCCGCATCGGGGTCGCTGCCGCGGATGCTCTTGATGAATGCCGAAATGATGTCGTAGTGCATCTCGCCGCTTTTGTCGTATGCGGCGGGATTCTCCTGCAGTCGGTTGGTGACCACCTCGTCGTTTATTACAATAGGTTCGGATTGGGGTGTTGATTGGTCCAGCAGGTCGAGGATGTTGAGCAATTTGCGTGCGTCACCTCCCGAGAATCTGAATAGGGCCGTGGTGCTCTCGACCCTGATGTCACGCTTTTTCAGGATTTCATCGGTGGTTATGGCGCGTTGAAGCAGCTCTTGCAGCTGCTCCTCTTCGAGAGGCTTAAGCACATATACCTGGGCGCGTGACAATAGCGGGCGAATCACTTCAAATGAGGGATTTTCGGTAGTGGCTCCTATCAATGTCACGGTTCCGTTCTCGACAGCACCGAGCAGGCTGTCCTGCTGCGACTTGTTGAAGCGATGGATTTCATCGATAAACAGTATGGGGCGCCCTTTTGAGAATATGCTTCGGGCGTCGGCTTTGCACTGTTCAAGCACCTCTCTCACCTCCTTTACTCCCGAGTGAACCGCACTCAGTGTATAGAACGGCGACTCGGTGGTGTTGGCTATTATGCGTGCAAGCGTGGTCTTGCCCACTCCGGGAGGACCCCACAGGATGAACGATGCCACATGACCGGTGTCGATCATGCGTCGCAGTATGGAACCGTCGCCTACCAGATGAGTTTGTCCTATGTATTCTTCGATTGTGCGCGGTCGTAGCCGCTCGGCCAGTGGTGCTTGCATTTTTGTGCTTCTGAATCTTGTTTCTATTACAAAAGTACCTAAAATCGATGAAAAAAGAGGAATCTGCGTGTTAATTGTAATTAATATGTTAACCCATGATTACTAAATTGAGATTTTTTATTTAACTTTACAAACCTAAAATTTTGGTCGGTGAAAGAGTATTGTCACGATGCTCCTCTCAGGCCGGAAATTATATTGCAGGCTTTGTGCAATCGTTTGTTTACGAACTATTAACTAAGCCGGGTGTTAGTATGATATAGGCATTCGTTCAAGCGTATGCCGCATCATTTAAACACTAAAAACTTTTTGTTATGAGCAACGAAGGAACAGGAAACAATGGCGGAAAGACCGCTCGCACCATTTTCGGTATTATTATGATAATAATATACGTAGGAATGGGTATTTTGTTGTTAATCAACTATTTCAACTGGATGGACAACGGCTGGCAATGGCTTCGTTGGGTTGGCGGATGTCTTTTCATCGTTTACGGACTTTGGAGAGCCTATCGGCAATTCAAGGGCATCGACCGTAATGTCGGCGATCCTGAATAGTAAGTAATAATTAATCCTGAATAACGTGAAACTGAAAATAGCCATAGCATTATTAAGCGCGTCACTGCTCGGACTTGGCTCCTGCCGTAAGGCCCCGACCAACACCAGTACTTCGGGACTGGCGACAATAGTGTGTGACGACAGCTTTGAAAACATAATGAATCAGGAGATTGATGTGTTTGAGTACACCACCAAAGGCAATGCCAACATCATCCCCTATTACGTTTCCGAAAAAGCGTGCATAGACTCTCTTCTTGATTTCCGCACCAAGACCATTGTGATAGCACGTGACCTTACCGAGAAGGAGAAGGCCTACCTCAAGAGCGAGAAGAAGCTCGTGCGCTCCAATCGCATAGCGGTAGATGCCATCGCCCTTATAGTAAACCCCGGAAATCCCGTTGAGATACTTTCGGAAAAGGAGATCGGCGAAATTCTGTCGGGCGAAATCACGCGATGGGATCAAATCGAGCCCAGCAAGCTTGGTGAGATTCAGGTAGTGTTTGACAACGAAGGCTCGAGCACCGTGCAGTATATGCGTGATTCGCTGATGAACGGTCGCAAATTCTCGCCCAATGTCTACGCACAGAATTCCAATCAGGAGGTGTTTGCTCAGGTTCAGCAGCGCAAGAGTGCGCTCGGTATAATAGGAGTAAGCTGGATCAGCGCCGACATGCGCACACGTGACCTCCCTCGCGAGGAGCGCATAAAGTCGCTTGAGCGTCAGGACACCACGGTGGCCGAGTTTGACACTTCAATCAAGGTTCTTAAAGTGCGCCGCGACGACAGCATCGAAGCCTATAAGCCCTATCAGGGTTACATCTACGACGGACGCTATCCGCTATATCGCTCGATCTACATGATTACGACATCGGCCAATGGCAGTCTTTCCCACGGTTTTTATTCATTCGTAACCGGCACAATAGGCCAGAAGATAATTCAGCGCACAGGTATATTGCCGGCTCGGGTACAACCGCGTATGGTGAATTTGAATTAGAATTATTTGAAACAATACAAAGCTCATAATATTATAATAACTGAAATAACAACAAAACAGATTTATTAAAACGATGAAAATCAAACTTTTGTTATCCCTGTTAGTTGCAGGGGCTTTAAGCGTATCGGCGCAGCAAGGTTACAAGGACGGAGTTGAATACTTCAAGGCCGGACAGTACGAAAACGCCAAGACTCTTCTTGAGCGTAATCTTAACGATGCTTCTACCGACAAGGCTGTTGCCTACTACTATCTTGGTGCAATCGCCGTTCATGACAAGGATTTGACCGCAGCAAAGTCTGACTTTGAAAAGGGCCTTGCCGCTGATCCCAACAACGCCTTCAACAAGGTAGGTCTTGGTGAACTCGCACTTATGGGCGGTGACGCAAAGGCTGCATCAAATTACTTTGATGAGGCTCGCAAAATCAACAAGAAGAATGCCAAGGTGATGGTTGCCATCGCTCGCGCTTACTTCAACACCGACCCCGTTAAGTATGCCAAGGAAATCGACAAGAATCTTGAGCAGGCTTACAAGGCCAACAAGCAGGAACCCGACATCTTCGTTCTTCGCGGTGACATGAAGGCTGCCGAGAAGGAGTGGGGTGACGCTGCCGGAAACTACGAGAACGCTATCCTTTATTCAAAGGGTCTGCCCGAGGCTTACGTTAAGTATGCCAACGCTTACTTCAACGTGAACCCCGAATATGCTATCGCAAAGCTGCAGGAGCTTCTTAAGGAAAGCCCCAATTCAGCTCTCGGTCAGCGCGAACTCGCTGAGAAGTACTATCAGAACGACCAGTGGGCAAAGGCTGCATCGGCTTATGGCGACTACATCAACAACCCCAACCACTTTACCGAGGATGAGGTGCGCTATTCAGTACTTCTCTACTACGGTCAGCACTACGATGAGAGTATTGCCATTGCCAACAAGCTTCTTGCCAGCGATCCCAACAACTTCCAGCTTCAGCGTATCGCCTTCCTTGACAAGGCTGCAATGAAGGACTACACTGCCGCTAAGCAGCTCGCTCAGCGTTTCTTCGCTCTCAACGATCCTAAGAACAAGTACACCTCCAATGACTACTCTACCTACGCTCAGGTACTTGAGGAACTCGGTGAGGATTCACTTGCAGTGTTTGAGTACGAGAAGGCTCTTGAGGTTAATCCTGAAAAGGGCGACCTCTACAAGGCACTCAGCTCGGCTTATTCAGGCATGAAGAACTACGACAAGGCTCTTGAGGTGTTCAAGAACTTCATTGACCGTGGTGACTATGTGACCAACGACCTCGTTATTCTTGCCAACCGTTATCAGAACGTAGCCGCTACTTCGGAGAACGGTTCAGAGAAGAAGCAGAACGCCATCAACAACGCAATCGCTACCATCGACCAGGTTATCGAGCGTGTTCCCGATCACTATGTTCCCGTGCGTAACAAGGCCCGTATGTTCCTCGTGAAGAACGACAATCAGCCCTCAAAGGAGATGGCCGACACTTACATGCAGGTTGTTTCGATGCTTGACAAGGATCCCGAAAACAAGACCAAGAACAAGGATGTCTACAACGAGGCTTACAGCCAGATTGCATCCTACTACATCTCGGAGCGTGATGTGCCCATGGCCAAGGAGTACTACGAGAAGGTTTACGAACTCGATCCCACCAACCAGGCTCTTCGCGATTACATCGACAAGATGAAGTAACAGGCATTATCCTACCATATCAATATAAAAAAGTCGCTCGTAAAGAGCGACTTTTTTTATGTCGGCGAGTTTTTGCAAGCAGTCGATATTTTTGTATTTTTGTGGAAAATATGCGTTTATGATAGAATATATAAAGGGCGTGCTTTCAGAGCTGACTCCAGCCTATGCCGTGCTTGAAACTGCCGGTATCGGATATATGCTCAACATAACACTTCCGGCCTACGAGGCTTTGGAAGGGAAGAGCGATGTGAAGCTTCTTGTCCATGAAGTGATACGCGAGGACGCGCATCTGCTTTACGGATTTGTCGATGAGCGTGAACGTAACCTCTTCCGCCTTCTTATCGGCGTGTCGGGAGTGGGTGCCAACACTGCCCGCATCATCTTGTCGTCGATTCCCGCCCCTGAATTGGAGGTGGTTATTGTAAGCGGCGACCATGCCCGGCTTAAAAATGTGAAGGGCATAGGAATAAAAACTGCGCAACGTGTCATTGTCGACTTGAAGGATAAAATAAAACCCGCCGAGGAAGCGTTACTATTACAACCGTCGGCTACATCCGATACCTACGACGAGGCTCTTGCCGCACTGGTGATGCTCGGCTTTGCGCGTCAGCAGTCGCAGAAAGTGTTGAAGAAGCTCTTTGATGCCGATCCTTCAATCAAGGTGGAGCAGGCTATAAAGAAGGCTCTTGCCATGCTTTAAAGATAGTGACGAGGTATAGTGGCTGTCGGGAGTGGACATCCACTATGCAATGGAAGGTATAATTCATCATATATGCCGTTGGGCTCTCATCGTAGCGGTTTGCTGTGTGTTAGGTTGCATGGCAGGTTCGGTTTTTGCCGCCGAGCCGGGCGACGGAGAAGGTGGTGACGGGGCGACTGACAGCCTCTCATTGCGCTTCCCGGTGCGTCCTACTGTCGCTCCCGACTATGAGTCGCTTGCCAAGGATGAGTTTGCTCTTGATCTCGACACTCCCTCCAATGTTGTCACTGAAGTTGAGTATGACCCCGAGTCGGGGTGTTACATCGTGCGCACCAAAGTTGGCGACTGGGACATAGCTACACCTTTCATGCTCACTCCTTCGCAATATTACGACATCGACATGCGCCACTCGATGCAGCGTTACTTCAACCGTCGCAATTCAATGACCGAGGGGCGTAGCGTCAAGGAGCGTGAGCCCTTCAATGTGCTCGACATGAGTTTCGCTTCGGGACCGCTCGAACGCATATTCGGCCCCGGTGGCATTCAGCTTCGCACACGCGGTACGGTGCTCATATCCACCGGAATAAAAAGCACCAAGACCGATAATCCCGCCCTGTCGCTGACCTCGCGACGCAAGACCTATTTCGACTTCGACCAGAAGATTCAGGCAACTGTGAATGCATCGGTGGGCGACCGATTGAAATTCGGCATGAATTACAATACCGATGCGACATTTGACTTTGACAGCAAGAACATCAAGCTGCAATATGACGGCACCGAGGACGACATCGTCAAGTCGATAGAGGCCGGTAACGTGAGCATGACCACCGGCTCGTCGTTGATACGCGGAAGCACTGCGCTGTTCGGTATCAAGACGCAGCTTCAGTTTGGCCGACTCACGGCTACGGCATTGGTGTCGCAGCAAAACAGTGAGTCACGCTCGGTGAGCACCCGTGGTGGAGTGCAGACAACTCCGTTTACCGTCAATGCTGATGAATATGATGCCAACCGTCACTATTTTCTCGGACACTTCTTCCGCGACAATTACGATGAGTTTGCCTCGCGCTTACCTCTCGTGTCGTCGGGCGTCAAGATAACGCGCATTGAGGTGTGGATTACCAACAAGAGCGGCAACTACAGTCAATCGCGCAACATTATCGCTTTCATGGATCTTGGCGAGAGCAAGGTGCTTGCAAGCGACTATTGGCGTCCCGATCCCGCTATAAAAAATACATCCAATCGCTCCAACAATCTGTTGACGGTTATCAAGGATGAATATCCCGATGCACGCAACATCAACATGGTCACGCAGGCGCTTGCGCCACTGCAGGCATTCGGTATAGAAGGAGGCCGGGAGTTTGAGAAAGTTGAGAGCGCACGACTTCTACAGTCGTCGGAGTACACGCTGAATTCCACGCTCGGATATCTGTCGCTGAATGTCGCGCTAAATGCTGATGAGGTGCTTGGCGTGGCCTATGAATACACCTACAACGGGCAGGTGTTTCAGGTGGGCGAGTTTTCATCCGACATAACCGTGTCCGACCAGTCGCTCTATGTCAAGATGCTAAAGAGCACCACGTTCGACCCGCATCAGCCCATGTGGCATCTGATGATGAAGAATGTATATTCGCTCGGGGCCTATCAGGTGGAGCCGTCCAATTTCAAGCTGAATATAAAATATCTGAGCGACACTACCGGCACACCGATAAATTACCTCCCTATAGCCCGATTGTCCCACAAGCCGTTGCTGCAGGTGATGAATCTTGACCGTCTTGACGCCAACGAGGCGTCCAATCCCGATGGACTCTTTGACTTCATCGACGGCTACACGATACTTCCTTCGACCGGAAAGGTGATTTTTCCCGTGGTGGAGCCGTTTGGAAAGCATCTTGCCCGAGCTATTGACAATCCTGTCATTGCCGAACGTTACGTGTACCAGGAGCTGTATGACTCGACACTTGTCGTCGCACGCCAGTTTGCCGATAAGAACAAATTCATTCTTACCGGTGAATATCAGGCCTCCAACGGCGCACAGATAAGGCTTAACGCCATGAATGTGCCGCGTGGGTCGGTTGTGGTGATGGCCGGAGGTGTGCGCCTTGTTGAAAACAGCGACTACACGGTCGACTATTCGATGGGTATCGTGACGATAACCAATCAGAGCATAATCGATTCGGGGCAGAGCATAAGCGTCACGCTTGAAAATCAATCGTTGTTCAGCACCCAGCGCAAGACACTGCTCGGACTCGACCTCAATTACAGGTTCAGCAACGACTTCAATCTCGGCGCCACAGTGATGCACTTCTCGGAGAAGGCGCTTACCGAGAAGGTCAACATTGGTGACGAGATTATAAACAACACTATATGGGGACTGAATCTCTCCTATAACAAGCAATTCTTCTGGCTCACCAATCTCATCAACAAGATTCCTACGGTTAATGCCGTGCAGCCGTCGACACTGAATGTGCAGGCCGAGTTTGCCCACCTTGTGCCTCGCGGACAGAAGTCGGGTTCCAACAAGGGCAGCTCCTATGTCGATGATTTTGAGTCGACACAGACCGGCATCGACCTCCGTTCGCCCTACGCATGGAATCTGGCGTCGACACCTTATCAGGCGGGCCCCGATGCACTGTTCCCCGAGGCGGCGTTGTCCAATAATGTCGACTATGGCAAAAACCGCGCGCTGCTTGCATGGTACTACATCGACCGCATGTTCACGCAGCGTAACTCGTCGCTCGTGCCGGGATATATTGCATCCGACCTGAAGCAGCTCTCCAACCCCTATGTGCGTGAAGTCACATCCACCGAGATTTTCCCCGACCGTCAGCTCAACTACGGCGAATCAAACATAATACAGACACTGAATCTGTCATACTATCCCACTGAACGAGGCCCTTATAACCTTGATGCATTCGACATCGACGATAACGCACTGCTGCTTAATCCCGAGAAGCGATGGGGTGGTATAATGAGGCGACTCGACAACACTAATTTCGAGCAGGCCAATATTGAGTATGTGCAGTTCTGGTTGATGAATCCGTTTCTCGACCCCGACAACCCGAATTATGACGGCGGTGACATGTATATTAACTTCGGTGAGATAAGCGAGGACATACTTAAGGACGGAATGAAGTCCTACGAGAATGGAATACCCTACGACCGTAACGACGAGTATCTCACCGAAACGGTGTGGGGACGAGTTTCCAAGCAGAATTCATTGACCTATGCCTTTGACAACAACCGAGGGTCGCGACTTGTGCAGGATGTGGGTCTTGACGGCTTGAAGAATGATGAGGAGTTCGGTTTCGGTGCTTATCGTGACTATCTTGAGCGGTTGCAGCGCAAGCTTCCGCCCTCCACGATAGAACGAATGAAGAGCGACCGCTTTTCGGCATTCAATGACCCGGCCGGCGACAACTACCACTTCTACCGAGGTTACGACTACGATGCCGAGCGGCTATCGATTCTGGAGCGTTACAAGCGTTACAACGGAGTTGAAGGCAACTCGCTTTCGCCCGAGGATGCTCCCGATCCTTTGTATCAGTCGGCTCGCACTGGCCCCGATGTCGAGGATATAAATCAGGACAACACGCTCAACGAGTATGAGCGTTACTTCCAGTACAAGGTGTCGATTCGTCCCGAAGATCTTGTGGTGGGAAAGAACTACATCACCGACAAGCAGGTGTCGCTTGTGCGTACACGTGACGGTGAGAATCAGCAGGTGGAGTGGTATCAGTTCAAGATTCCGTTGAGCGACTATGAACGCATTGTAGGCTCCATATCCGACTTCTCGACCGTAAGGTTTGCCCGCATTTTCCTCACCGGGTTCAAGCAGGTTACGCATTTGCGCTTTGCTACTCTAGAGCTTGTGCGCGGGGAGTGGCGGGCCTATGACTTCAATCTCAATTCGCGAGGTGACGCTCCGGCCGAAGGCGAGCTTGACCTGTCGGTTGTAAACATCGAGGAGAATGCAGGGCGCGAGCCTGTGAATTATGTGTTGCCTCCGGGTGTGAGCCGAATAACCGACCCGGGACAGTCGCAGATAACGCAGCTCAACGAGCAGTCGATGTCGATGAAGGTGACAGGGCTTCAGTCGGGTGACGCACGTGCCGTCTACCGTAACACATCCCTCGATTTGCGTAACTATAAGCGTATTCAGATGTGGGTACATGCCGAGAGCCTTATTGACGACCTGACCAATCTGCAGTCGGGTGAGCTTTCACTGTTCCTGCGACTTGGTTCCGATGTGAAAAACAACTACTATGAGTATGAGATACCTCTTGAACTGACTCCTCACGGACACTATTCACAGGAGCCGGCGAGTGAGCGTTACAAGGTGTGGCCCGAGGCCAATCGCCTTGACTTCGTGCTGCAGAATCTTGTTGACCTGAAGAAGATGCGAAATGCGGCGATGCGTAGCGAAAACAGCACTGTCAGCTACAACAAGGTGTTTGAGGGCAGGGACCCCGACAAGGAATCCAATCGCATGTCAGTGCTCGGAAATCCCTCGTTGAGCGATGTGAGGGTGATGATGATAGGTGTGCGCAACAATGCGTCGACGGCACGCGACGGCATTGTGTGGGTCAATGAATTGAAGGTGACCGACTTTGACGAGAGCGGAGGTTGGGCGGCAAAGGCCAATGTCAATCTCGGAGTATCGGACATAGCGACATTCAACTTCGGGACACATTATGAAACATCAGGTTTCGGTGCGGTGGACCAGCCTCTCAATTCGCGGCGCATGGACGATTACCGTCAATACAACTTTGCTGTTCAAGTCGATGTGGGGCGCTTCCTACCCGAAAAGATGAAGCTGCGTGCTCCCGTGTTCTATTCGGTGATGAATGAGAAGAGCACACCCAAATATAATCCTCTCGACCGTGACGTGCTTCTGAAGGATGCCCTCGACATTGCCGACACACGTGCCGAGCGTGACTCGATAATGAATTATGCCGTCGATCGCTCTACGGTGAAGAGTTTCAGCATATCGGGATTGCGCTTTGATGTTAGAAGCGCTAATCCCATGCCCTGGGATCCGGCCAACTTCACGTTTAATTTCTCGTTTAACAAGCGTAACGACCGTAATCCCACAACTCAGTATCAATATGTGAACGATTATCGCGGCTCGTTCCAGTATCAGTGGAATCCGTTTGTAAAGGGAGTCAAACCCTTCGGATGGATCGGCTCCAAATTGCGTAACCTGCGATTCCTGTCGGAACTTGAATTGAATTATCTGCCCGCCAACATTTCGTTTATCACAACGATGTCACGCTACTACTATGAGTCGCAGACACGCAGTGAGGTCGACCGCGATTTCACGTTGCCGGTTTCGGTGTCAAAGAATTTTCTGTGGGACCGTCAGTTAAACCTTACATGGAATCTTACCAATCGGCTGAGCTTCACGTTCATATCCAATACATCGGCACGAATCGACGAGCCAATGGGAGCCGTGAATCGCAAATTGTTTCCCGACCGTTACCGCGAGTGGCGTGACACCGTAATCCACAGCATAATGCACCTCGGCACGCCGTGGGCCTACAATCAGAGCTTTGTCGCGTCATATCGCGCTCCGTTCAATCGCATACCTGTGCTTGACTTCATGTCGGGTACAATGAGCTATAATGCCGTGTACCGCTGGAATCGCGGAGCTGAGATTGACGGTGTCGACATAGGCAACACCATCAACAGCCAGGCTTCGTGGAATGTCGACGGACGCATAAATGTTGAAGGACTGTATAATAAATTTGAATATCTCAAGAGGGTCAATCGGCGCTTTTCGTCATCGAGCCGTGGAAGCGCTGCGCCTACGCGAGCCAAGCGTTACGAGCGAACGTTCAAATTGTCGGCCGACACTTCAATCGTGATACGACACAATCTGCGCAACAACAAGGTGAGGGTTGCGGCCACGACACTTGACGGAAAGCCTTATAGAGTGCGCACCAAAGTCCTTGACCGCAACCGTGTCGAGGTATTGAGCCGTGGCGACCAAAATCTTAAGTTTACGGTAACTGAGGTTATCGACAATCGCCGCACTACATGGAGTGACATCGGTGAGCACGCCACCCGCTTTGCCATGATGCTGCGAGGCGTCAATGTGCGCTTCCGTTCCACCGGGTCGCTGTCGGTGCCGCTGTTTAATCCCGAGATAGGCAATGTATTCGGACAGTCGCGCAGTTACGGCCCCATGGCTCCGGGACTGGACTTCGCTTTCGGTTTTGTCAACGAAGATTATGTGAACAAGGCAAAGGAGCGCGGATGGCTGTTGTGTGACGACGGACAGACATCGCCGGCTATATGGTCGCGCACGAGTGAGGTGACATTTGAAATCGACCTCGAACCCATAAGGGGACTTAAAATCAAGCTCACCAACAACCGCACTGACAACCGCACCAATCAGATACAATTCATGTATGACGACATGCCTGTCACGCGCACCGGAAGCTACACCAAGACGCATTGCGCCATTGCCACATCGCTTCATCGCTTTAAGGCTATCGACGGATACCATAGTGACGCATTTGACCGGTTCCTGGAGAATATACCTGTTGTGGCCGGGCGTGTCGAGGCACGTTATGCTGGATTGCGTTATCCTATGGGCGGTTTCATGAAGGACAATCCTGTCGCAGGACGCGTCTTTGACCCCTCGGTTGCGGGAGTCAACCATTCAAGCAGCGATGTGCTCATACCTGCGTTTTTAGCCGCTTACACGGGCGTTGATGCACGCAAGATATATCTTAATCCCTTCCCGTCGCTGGCTCATGTGCTGCCCAACTGGCGCGTGACCTATGACGGATTGATTCGCATCGGTTCGCTCGACCGATGGTTCAAGGCGGTGACGCTCTCTCATGCCTATCAGTGTACCTACACGGTAGGCTCCTATTCGTCATTCCTCGACTGGATGAGTGTCGACGGTGATTTGGGATTCACCCGCGATGAGCTGACGGGACAGCCTGTGCCTTCGTCACCCTACAACATATCGTCGGTTTCAATAACTGAACGGTTTGCTCCGCTGCTCGGCATTCAGGTCACGCTAAAGAATGACCTGCGCATAAGCGCCGAATATCGTGACGGTCGCACACTGACGCTCAATTCCGATGCCGGACAGCTTGTTGAAGCCTGCAGCAACAATGTCACGGTGGGAGTGGGCTACAAAATTGTGGGATTCAACACCGTGCTGCGACTGCGCGGCTCAGGCCACGGCATAAGCAACGACCTCACGGTGAATGCCGATTTCTCCTATCAACAGAATCAGGCTCTCATACGACGCATCGAAACCGACTATACCCAGGCCACATCGGGCACGAGGACGATAGGCTTCAACATTTCGGCCAATTATGTGCTTAACCGCAGGGTGACGCTCGGAGCGTTTATCGACCGTCAGGTCAACACTCCGCTCATTTCATCGAGCGCTTACCCCACGAGCACGGGAAGTTACGGTGTTACGCTTAATCTGAGCCTTGACCGATGACTATTGTGCCTTATAGGCGGCCGGATTGAATCCGCGCAGAAATTCGGCTGTATCCATGCGTCGTTTTCCTGAAAGCTGAAGCGACAGCACTTCGAGCCACTTGTCGCCGCAGGCGATGAGCATGCGGTGATTGTCGCTCTTTATGGTTCCCGGCGCGGCCGATGCGTTATCGTCGGTAACGGCTGTTGTGAATATCTTAATAGTCTTGATGTCGTTGTCGGTCGACACAATTTCACACCATGCGGCGGGGTAGGGCGACAGTCCGCGCACGAGATTGTGTATGTCACGTGCGTTACGTGTCCAGTCGATGTGACATGTTTCCTTGAATATCTTGGGAGCCGGTGTGGGTTCCACGCCTTTGGTCAGCTCGTCCTGCGGCGTTGTCGTCAGGTTGCTGTCGAGTATTCGCTGTACGGTGTCGATGGTGAGTTCGGCGCCGAGCATCATCAGGCGGTCGTGGATGTCACCTACATTGTCTTCGGGATTTATCGGGATGCTTCGGCGGTCGATTATGTCGCCGGTGTCGATGTCATGTTTCAGGAAGAATGTAGTCACACCCGTTTCGGTGTCGCCGTTTATCACCGCCCAGTTCAGCGGAGCGGCGCCTCGGTATTTGGGAAGCAGCGATCCGTGGAGGTTGAACGTGCCGAGTCGGGGCATGCTCCACACCACTTCGGGAAGCATTCGGAAAGCGATGACGATAAACAGGTCGGCATTGAGGCTGCGCAGCTCGTCGACAAATTCGGGGTTCTTTAGGTTGGCGGGTTGCATGAGGTGCATTCCGTGTTCCACGGCATACTGCTTTACCGGCGACTGCAGCAGCTTGTGTCCGCGTCCGGCAGGCTTGTCGGGCATCGTCACTACGCCTGCAATGTTGTATCCTCCCTCGTGGAGGCGCTTGAGGCTCTCGACCGCAAATTCAGGCGTTCCGAGAAACACTATCTTCAGTTCTTCCTTGTTCATGTCGATAAAATTTTCGCAAAGTTAGTGATTTTTATGTGATTTGGCTAATCGTGTAACGTAGCCAAAGATATATGTAACACAGGTTACGCTCACAATCATCGTTTATTGGCTAACTTTGTAAAACATGAAGAATTTTTAACAGTGTTAATATAATGAAGATAAAAAACATTGCTTTTGGAAAAATGGCTGCGGTGTTGCTATGCTTCGCTGCCGTGACATTCGGCGCCGGCGACATTTACGGCGCGAAGAATGAGAAGGTTGGTGTGGGTAATCCTTACTTACCTTTGTGGGAGCATTTGCCCGACGGTGAGCCTCGTGTGTTTGAGGATCCTGACAACCCCGGAAAATATCGTGCTTACATCATCGGATCGCATGACCTCAGGGTTAATGAATATTGCGGTCCCGACATCAGAATGTGGTCGGCTCCGGTTGAGGACCTTACCGACTGGCGTGACGAGGGCCCCATATTTACCTACGAAAAGGACGGTAAGTGGGATGTCATGTTTGCCCCCGACCTTGTGGAGGTAAAGCGCAAGAACGGTAAAAAGGAGTATTATCTCTATCCCCACAGCCGTGGCCCGCGTCGCGAGGCGATGGTGTGCAAGGGAAGCCGTCCCGACGGACCTTTTGTGCCTGTGAACCTCACACCCGACGGATCACAGACCGTAGAGGGCAGTATCCTCGGATTTGACCCCTCAATCTATGTAGAGAACATAACCGACAAGTCGGACCCCGACTATAAAATCGGCTTCCGCGCCTATGGATTCTGGGGCTTCCAGCGTTCATCGGCCGCACAGCTGGACCAGAATACCATGTACTCGGTGCGTCCCGGTACTGAGGTGATACCTTACTTTGTGCCCGCCGGTGTGCGTTACGGTGTAGTGCGCGACCCCGAAGGCACCGAATATCCGGCTCTTTACAAGGAGCAGAATCCCGGCGATTTCAACTTCTTCGAGGCATCGTCGATACGTAAGGTTGGCAACAAGTACATAATGATATTCTCGGGTCATTCAGGCCCCGACTACGGACAGGGCAGCTCCAACTCGACACTGCGCTATGCATTCGGTGACTCTCCTCTGGGTCCCTGGCGCAGCGGAGGCGTTCTTGTCGACTCGCGCGGTATCGTGCTCAACAAGGAGGGTGATGCTCTCGAGGCTACCAACGCCGCTCATAACACTCACGGAAGTCTTCAGGAGATAAACGGCAAATGGTATGTGTTCTACCACCGTCCGCCACGCGGATTCGGATTTGCCCGTCAGCCTATGGTGGCACCCGTGAAGATTGAATGGGACGAAACTCCCGTAGCAAAGGGCGGAAAGGTTACCATTACAGGTTATGACCCCTACAGCAAGGACGGAAAGTGGAGCGCAAAGGCTTCCAACGGTGACGAATACACCGGTGCCGAGGTTACTTCGGAAGGTTTCCAGATTTACGGACTTGATCCCTATAAGTACTATTCGGCCGGATATGCCTGCTATCTTTCCAACATAGGAGCGCAGCAGGATTCATGGGACATCTGGGACAACAACATGCCCGTTACCATGGCCGGTGGCGAAATCGTGGGTTACAAGTACTTCGGATTCGGTGGCCTTGACGAGGCAAAGGACGGTCTTAAGCCTTTTGCCGGAACCAAGAAGGGCAACGGTACCGAATTCAATCTGTTCCTCACTCCCAAGGCTCGCTGGCCTTTTACTATAAGCGTATGGCTCGACGGTCCCTGGGACAACGATGCATGGAAAGGCAAGAAAATCGGTGAAATCAAGGTGCCCGCAGGCTCTCCGCAGGAGTTGACAAAGTACACCATCGATGTGTCGGACGCTGTTGACGGTCTTGAGGGCAAGCATGCCATATTCCTTGTTGCCGAAGGTCCTCGCGGCGCACGAAATCTCGTGTGCGAGCTTCAGGGACTCGGATTCAGTACCAAGAACGCTCCTCTTGAGTGTCCTGTAGTTCCCCAGGTGACGATTGCAGTAAACGATGTCGCACTCGACCTTCCCGAACACCCCGTTCGCTCGACCAGCGACAACGGTTACACCGGATATGACCAATATGAGGTTGATTATCGACTCATGTCATCGGCTACTCCCAAGATTGTTGCCGTGTGTGACAACCCCGAGGTTAAGATTGACATCACTCAGCCCAAGTCGGCTACCGACAAGGCAGTTGTGAAGTTTGACTACAACGGCGTAGTTAAGACCTACACCATAGTCCCCAAGAAACAGTAAGTCTGTCCGTAATAAATGCAGTAAAGGCTGAGTCATGTCGATGGCTCAGCCTTTGTTGTATATTTAACAAAACCGGTTATTTTCCGGCTCTATAAGTTGAAATAAATATTTCTTGTAGTTGCGGGAGATATTTATTTCTCCAACCGGATTCATTTTTATAACGTTCTTTTCGATGCTTCCTATGCGCGTCAGATTGATTATGAATGATTTATGAACCTGAACAAATTTCTCGGACGGAAGACTTTTCAGTATATCCTTCAATGTGGTTCTCACGATTATACAATCGGAAACAGTCATTATGCGCACATAATTCTCAAGAGATTCAATATAGACTATGTCCCTTAAATCTATGCGGTGAATGATGCGGTCGGAGCGTACGAATATATAATCCTCGACTGTGGCGTTACGCTTAAAATCAAGATACTGACGACCCTTGTCTATGGCTTTTTGGAAACGGATATAGGAAACAGGTTTAAGGAGGTAGTCGGAAATATTAAGCTCATATCCTTTAAGGGCATATTGTTCATAGGCGGTAATTATTATTATCGCTGAATCAATCGTGCAGTTGGATATGAAATCCAGTCCCGATACTTCAGGCATGCATATATCCATGAATACAATGTCGGGAGCTTTGTTTGTTTTAAGATAGGCTTCAAATGACGGAATGTCGTGAAACTCTCCTACACAATTGATGCAAGGAGTTCGATTTATATAGCTCGCAATGCCGTAGCGGGCTGTGGGTTCATCATCAATGATTGCACACGACAATGTAGGAATGTTATTATTCATAATCTAATTAGTAAATGCGTTGAATATAGTCCTGAATCACTTCTCTCCTCAAAATCATATCTGCCCGGATATAAAAGGACAAGTCTTCTCCTAAGGGCCTTTAACCCGATTCCTGATGCATCATGCATGATTTTGTCATGCTTCATTTCGGGAAGAGTGTTCTCAACCTTGAAATCAACTATTCCCGGCAATCGCATAAGGCTGATATGGATTCGTTTGGGGGTGCCTCCCGAATGTTTGAATGCATTTTCCACAATAGGGAGCAGGAGATAGGGGTGAATCCTATCTTGAGGATATCGGGCATCAATGGATGCCGACACTTCCACCGAGTCGCCATAACGGGTGCGACACAGTTCAATGTAGCTTTTCAATGCTAAAATTTCTCTCTCAATCGGTATGGGTTCATCATCCTCATATAGTTGCATTCTCATAAAGTCGGCCATCTGTTCGATTGTATTCCGAGCTTTGGTGTTATTCTCGTCGATGCTGAAATATATAGTGTTCAACATATTAAACAGAAAGTGGGGATGATATAGCGACCTAAGCAGGCGCAATTCGGTTTTTACATTCTCGTTCTGTGCTTCTTTTTCCCGTAGTTTCTGATAACCGTACTTTAGAATGGTATAGAGCAACAGCGACATGAGAAGCGTGATGGTGACAGGAATTACAATTTCGGGCAGATAATCGTAAAATGGAGTTTCATGGGAAACTATCATTATCATGACAGGTAACGTGACTGCAAATATGACGACAACCAGATACTCCAATGCAATGAGGATATTGCGGTCGGCACAAATTCTAATCCATCGGTTTGCCGCGAAAAAATATAGATAACAGCCTCCAATCAACCCCATTAATTCAATTGCTATAAATTCTGGTGAATGGGTAAAATAATTGTGTCCCATAGGTACATCATTAACAAGCCTGATCAGTAAAAATAATATCGAGGCATAAATCAATGGTGCTATTTTCATTGCTTTTTGTTATAATTTGCGGTGTATATGGTATTTATCTACAAATTTACGCGATTCATCTCGTCTATACAAGATTTGCGATTCTCTTTGCCGGAAGTATTTTTGCCTGAATTGAATCGAAAGGAGAGTGAAACGCCCAATCTTCTCATATTTTCAAATTCACGCTCTTGTAAAGAAGCTTCACGCCCCGAAATTACTATTTTTGAGCATGTACGGTTGGTGTTGAAAACATCGTTCATGTATATTGCCAAATTTAGGCTATTGTTGAAGAATGATTTCCTAAATCCTAAATATGCGCTCCATGACGATGATACTTCAGCCTGACCATAGGCCGCTTTGCCCCTGTAGGAAACATTCAGTTCGGTAGCCCATCCATAAGGGAGATTCAGGCGGTTCATGACATTGATCATCGGGGTGAACATTATGTTGGACGACGAATCGAGCGATGCTGGAAAATGGTAGTTGGAATACACTATATTTGCGGTTATGGATGAAGCCCACCATGAGCTTATGTTTATGTTGGCTGCCGAAACAGTACCGATGAACTGTAGATACCGAGGTAAATTTTCAGGCGTCACATAGACTGTTTTGTCGGTTATTTCACGATAACATTTTACTATTTCATCGGATGTATATATGGCTCGGACTCCTATTCTCAACCATGAATTATTTGAATAGGCCATATCGATGCAATGGCTTATAGCTTCTTTAAGATTGACATTTCCCCCTACATGTGTAATGTCGTCGAATATGTGTATGAACGGATCTAAATCGGCAAATCGAGGACGCGTTATTTTTTCAGAGTAGGATAGAACCCAGCTCCCTGATTCAGAATCGTTAATCGACAATGCCACAGACGGATATATGCGAAAGCCATGCCTGGTGTAATCCTTGGATTCGGCGCTTTCATTTCCTGAGAATGCATTATGTGTAGAGCTTTGTTCCATTCTCGCGCCTAAAGATAACGCTGAAATGCCATAGGTGGATTTGGACTCAAAATATAGAGCATTGACATTTTCGTTATATCCAAAATCGGAACCGAAATTGTCGGCCTGATTTTGTCGCGAGTTTATTTGTGCGGCTTTAAGGTCTTCATAATCTCCATGACTGTTCATCTTTACATAAGATATGCGGGTGCCGCATGAAAGATGCCAATGAGATGAAAGCAGCCGTCGATAATCCATCGCTCCCACCAATCCGAATATTTTGCTCGACATATCTCCTATAATCGAATTCCCGGTGTTGTCATTCATGAATTGGTCTTCGGAATTGTGATAGTTGAAGAAATCAAGCGATAGGTTGAAATCGGTTTCGGGGTGATCGAATATACGTTTCAGATACACTCCGCCATAAATATTTTTATTGATGAAGCATGCGGTATTATCCGTAACCGTAGGCTTGCTATCGGGAATAAATGTTGTCATGACAGCCGGCTCTCTGCGCCTGAAATAGTTATAATTAATGACACTTCCTGTCTTAAATGAAGAATTGGGCTGATAGTCATAGGAAAAACCTGTATTGTGCATGACATCGTGCCGGATACGATCGTAATTCTGTTGCAAATGCTCATCGTTATCGCTATATGGACGCACTGTGAATAATTTGGAGGCGTTACGTGCTCTATTCCCTGAATATGTAAGTTGGAGATAGTGGCTGTTCATAAGATATTCCGTATATATGTTTCCATAGACATTACGCGCTTTCCCGATATGCCCACCGGAATTTAGGCCAATGGTAAACCCTTCGTCCTTCTTTCGCTTCTTTTGCAGATTTATGATGGTTGTGGCCTCGGATGCATCCCTTTTAGCGCCGGGAACTGTGAGTATCTCTATTTTTTCAATACCGGATGTCGACAGCGACTTGAGGTGTGAAATCAGCATCTCACCTGTCAATATCGACTTCCGTCCGTCGATATAGACGCTTATTCCGCTCTCTCCATTGACTGATATCACCCCATTGCTGCCGATGGATACTCCAGGGATTGACTGTAGTGCGTCATATACATTGGAGCCGATTGCCGATGTCATTTCCGAAGGCAAATATGAAATCCTGTCAGCCCTGACGATGGACAGGGGTTTCCGTGATGTCACGACAATCTCCTCCAGATTGGCGAATCGCACACTGTCGGTGACTATGTTGCCATTATCTTGAGCGTTCATGATGTTTATTCCGGTAAGGAGGAGGCATAATGTGATTAGATTGGTATTCATGATGTGTTGTTTTACTTTTTCACAAAAGTATGTAGGATGGAATGTGCGGTTGAAATAAAAGTGACAAACTGCATCTCAGCAGTGACAAAGTGGAATTATGTATTTGCAGCGAAGGCTGAGTCATGTCGATGGCTCAGCCTTTGTTGTGCAGGGAGGGTGGGGGAACGGGGCCTAAAGGTGCAGGTATTGTCGCAGGTCGTCGACATATTCTTCGAAGGCTTTCCTGCCGGCGTCGGTTATCGTGCACACGGTGCGTGGTTTTTTGCCGAGGAAGCCCTTGTTGACCGCGATGTAGCCTGCTGTCGACAGCTTGTCGAGCTGGACGCTCAGGTTACCTGCCGTGGATTCGGTTTTCTCTTTGAGATAGACAAAATCCGCTTCGTCAACGTTCATCAATATTGACATTATGGCAAGGCGCAATTGGGAGTGAAGAAGTGGATTCAATTCTTTCATCAGTTTCTACGAGCTTTATAGTTGAGAATGTGTCCGGGAATGACCATCATGAAGATGATTGCGATCATGAACATCGGCAAAAACCAGTTGGCGTAGAGCGTCACATTGCCCGATATGCAGCAAATGGTGAATATGCCAAGAAGCATTCCTATCGCGCCTCCGAATATGAATGACTTTTCCCTGATGACTATACCTTGGGCTATCTCGGCAAAAGGCACTATGATAAGTGCGAACGCGAACATCGTGTTCCATGTGTCGAGGCCCATAATGAGCAGGAATCCTAAGCACATCAGTGTAGTTGCCAGGCCTGAAAAGCCTACGGTTGACCATATTCGTGACATTATCTTGTCGGAATAGCTTTTAACACCCGACTTGATCTGCTTCTTGCGGCTCATTATTGGAGTTATTATTCCTCCAATCCAGATGGCAAACCAAAGCCAGTTCCATTGCTGATTGTGGGTCGTTGCGATTAGAATCCAGATGAGGGCCGTGACCGTAAGGATGAGATAGCCCCACATCAACATGATGTTTCCGTCGCCCATCATGTAACGCTCTTTGGTGCGAGAAATCATTGAAGTGATTACTTCAAGGCTCTCTTTTTCGGTAAGTTTTCGTTCTTCCATTTTTAAGGAGTTTAGAGATTTTCATTTGGTTTATTTTATAAACCGGAATTGTCTTAAAAAAGAGCGGTCGCGCGATTCCGCTCTTTCATGATGCAAATATAAACAAGTTTATTTTATAAACCAAATATTTGTCAATAAATTTTATATCGGATACGGTTCCGCGTTTCCCCTGCAGCAGGGTAGAGACTTGTAGCGTAGTGAATATTAATGTATTAACAGGCGTTGAATTATTATTATTATTATTATTATTATTATTTGGCGCAATTATTCGATAGAATTATTTGTACAGCACTGCTATTTTTCTTTAATTTGCATCTGAGCAAATAATTGCAATCACATATTACAAAGGCTAAAAAACAACAGTGTTATGGCAAAAATCTCTGTGCAGAATACCGAAGTTAATGTTATAAAGGTGGACGGCGAAGACTATATTTGTCTGACGGATATGTTACGTGCCAAAGACGGGGATTTTTTCATTACCGATTGGTTGCGTAATCGCAATACGCTTGAATACATAGGCATTTGGGAAAAGGTATATAATCCACATTTTAATTATGGCGAATTCGCCATAATTAAAAGTCAGTCGGGTCTCAATAGCTTCAAGATAAGTGTCAAGGAATTTGTTGCGAGAACAAATGCAATAAGTGTTCAGGCAAAGGCCGGGCGCTATGGAGGCACATATGCCCATAAGGATATTGCCTTTGAGTTTGCGATGTGGATAAGCCCGGAGTTCAAGATTTACATAGTCAAGGAATTTCAGCGACTTAAGGAAGAGGAGCAGAAGCTGCTTGGATGGTCGGCAAAGCGCGAGCTGTCGAAAATCAACTATCGCATACACACCGATGCCATAAAGCAGAATCTTGTCCCTGCGGAAGTTACGGCGAAACAGGCCAACATCATCTATGCCAACGAGGCCGATGTGCTCAACGTGGCAATGTTTGGGATGACTGCCAGGCAATGGCGTGAGGCTCATCCTGACTTGAAAGGCAACATACGCGATTATGCCTCTATAAATGAGCTGATATGTCTGTCGAATATGGAAAATCTGAATGCTGTTTTCATTGAGCAGGGCATGAAGCAAAGCGAGCGTCTGATAAGGCTGAATCAAATTGCCATCCACCAGATGAGCATATTGGAAATCGGTGATAACGATAGTAAAATACTGAAATGAAAATATAAAATCAATGAGTTATGTATAAGGATGAACAACAGCGGGAGGCGATGGAGAAGCTATACAATACTCCGTCCAACCTACGATTGAAATATGCGGCCATCGCGTTTATTGCAGTAACCATTGCCATTTTTATGGTAATGATATTTTGGAATGCCGAGATATCGCCGAGAGTGTACCTCTTTCTGAGGGGATGTGCCGGATTGTGTGCATTGGTATTCGCCATATTGCTTGGAATCCTCGTATACCGGGTGAACAGCGCCTACATTAAGCAACGGTGGAAACCCAAACAATAATTGCAGAAGTCGGCATACATGAGGTTCGGGCAATAACGGGCAATAACGGGCAATAAATGGGGGTGGGGTGAAATATTTGGAGGGGAAAATAATCAAACATTTGATAAAAAAGCGTAACTTTGCACTCTCAAAACAGGCGGTTGCACACGATGTAATCATTTGTTGTTGGCTTTCAATGATTTATATGCTAAATTCATAAATAATACAATCGGAACTCATGGATTGGATTCAACAACTACTTGCACCGGGAAATATGACACTGGCGAGTACGATTATTTTGTACTCGTTTGTCATAGCCGTAGGTGTCTTTTTAGGTAAAATCAAGATTGGAGGTGTTTCGCTCGGAGTCACGTTCGTCCTGTTTGTAGGACTCGTTATGGGGCATTTGGGTTATGTCGTAAACAGCGAGGTGCTGCACTTCATTCGTGAATTCGGCCTTATATTGTTTATCTTTTCAATAGGTTTACAGGTAGGCCCCGGATTCTTCTCGTCGTTCAAGAAGGGCGGAATGTTGCTCAACGGTCTTGCCGTGCTTGTGATAGTGCTCAACGTGGCGATAGTGCTGGCAATCTTCTTCATCGACGGAAACACTCCTATAACCGCACTTGTGGGCGTTATGTCGGGAGCCGTAACCAACACTCCCGGACTTGGTGCCGCACAGCAGGCCATACTTCAGGTCAACCCCGGAGCCTATAGCATGTCGGAGGAGATGGCTATGGGTTATGCAGCCGCTTATCCTCTCGGTGTTATCGGTATAATACTCTCGATGTTTGTGATCCGCGCCATCTTCCGCGTAAAGATGGACCGCGAGGTCAAGCAGATCGAGGATGAGATCGACAGCAGCCAGCTGAAGCCTCACATCGTGACATTTGAGGTGGCCAATTCATTGATCGACGGTAAAAACCTCGTGCAGCTGCACGACATCATATCATGTAACTTTGTCGTGTCGCGTCTGCGTGACGGCAGCGGCAATGTCATAATACCCAACTCACAGACCACCGTACACATCGGCGACAAGCTCTACATCGTCATGTCGGCTCAGGATGAGGATCGCTTCAAGGCTGTGATAGGCCCTGAAATCGACATGGACTGGGAGGCAACTCCGAGCCCTGTAGTGTCACGCCGCATCGTGGTTACGAAGAGTCACTACAACGGTGTGGCTCTCGGTTCGCTGCGCCTGCGCATGGGTTACAAGCTCAACGCCACCCGCGTCAACCGTGCCGGTGTCGACCTGCTCGCATCGCCCAGCCTTCGCCTCCAGATAGGCGACCGCATCACCGTAGTGGGACAGGAGGAGGACATCAAGCGACTTGCCGACAAGCTCGGTAACTCGATGAAGCGTCTTAACGAGCCCAACATGATAACGCTCTTTGTGGGTATATTCCTCGGTATTCTTGTAGGAAGCATTCCTATCGCGTTCCCCGGCGTGAGCGTGCCTATGAAGCTCGGCCTTGCCGGCGGTCCCCTTGTAGTGGCAATACTTCTCAGCCGCTTCGGCTACAAGCTCAAGCTTGTCACCTATACCTCGTCGGCTTCGTCACTGCTGATGCGTGAAATCGGTATCTGCCTCTTCCTCGCTTCGGTGGGAATCGCTTCGGGAGCCGGATTTGCAAAGACCGTGTTCAACTACACCGGTATGTGGTGGGTTATATGGGGATTCATCATCACGGTGGTGCCTCTGCTTGTGGCAGGATGCATCGCACGCGGTGTCTACAAGATCAACCTGCTCACGATAATGGGTCTTTTCGGCGGCAGCATGACCGATCCCCCCGCTCTTGCCTACGCCAACAACAGCACCGGCAACGATGCACCGGCGGTTGCTTACTCGACCGTGTATCCGTTGACCATGTTCCTGCGAGTTGTAGCAGCCCAGGTGCTTGTGCTTTGCCTTGCATAGTTTAGAAATAGTAATATAAGCGTAACGGCCGCATGACATCAAAATCATGCGGCCGTTATGTTTTTTATGTGTCGTCGTTTCAGCTGCAACGGCTGTGCGTCACTTGCCGACCGGGGATCGTCATCATGCCCGGAAGTCGGTAGGCGACTTGCCGAAGTGCTTCTTGAATACGGTGCTGAAATAGCTGATTGAGGAGAATCCGCATTTGTAGGCTATTTCGCCTATGCTGTACTGACTGTCGTTCAGGAGCTTCATCGCATGATCCATCCTGATGTTGCGTATAAAGTCGACGACAGTCATGTCGGTAAGCGCCTTTATCTTCTTGAAGAGCAGCGATGTGCTCACTCCCATTTCCCGTGCAAACTCCTCCTTGCTGAAGTCAGAGTCCTCAAGGTGATTCACCACAATCTTGAGAGCCTGGCGCACAAATGCGTCGTTAAGCTCGTTGGATTCTTTGGTGTCGGCCTCTTCAACCGTTTCGCCGCCCTCTGAAATCACGCGGCTTCCGAGTGCGCGGCGGTTGAGTATTATCGACATGATGCGCTGTGTAAGCGTCTTCATGTCAAAGGGCTTGGTCATGTAGTCGTCGGCTCCAAGTCCGAGGCCGTGCAGCTCGTCAGACTGGTCGGAGAGCGCACTGAGCAGGATTATGGGGATGTGGGATGTTTCAAATGTCGACTTGACGAGGCGACACAGCTCAAATCCGTCCATGCCCGGCATCATGATGTCGGAAACAATCAGGTCGGGGAGCTCTTTCTTGATGTATTCCCATGCATCAACGCCGTTGGAGGCGGTGGCCACGTTGAAGTGACGGCCGAGCGGACGCTTCATGAAGCGGCGCAGGTCGTCGTTGTCCTCACATACGAGGATGCGCATGTTCTTTATCTCCTCATTGTCGATCGACTTGTCGGCCGATTCGGGATCTTCGGCATTCACGGGCAGGGGAGCGGAGTCGACCAGACGGTGAGGAATCACTATTTCAAACCGTGAGCCTTCATCTTCACGGCTTTCGACAATGATTTTTCCGTCGTGCAGCTCTACGAGCTTCTTGGTCAGTGCAAGTCCTATGCCTGAGCCGCTTATGCGTAAATTGACGGCGTTTTCGCTGCGGAAGAACTCCTTGAACAAGTTGTCGAGCGACTTCTTGTCGATGCCTATGCCGTGGTCGACGATGCTGAGGCGCCATTCATTGTCGTTGGCTGTAAAGTTGATGTCGACCGACGAGTATTCGTGGGAGTATTTTATGGCGTTGGAGAGCAGATTGTCGACTATGCGCTCGATTTTTCCGGCATCCACGGCCGTTACGTAGGATTCGGGCTTGTAGCTGTAGGTCAATGTGATGTTGCGCTTCTCGGCGATGGACTCAAACATGCTTATGCGGCTGCTGATAAGCGGTACGATGTCGTAGTTCATAGGATGGAACTGTCCCTTGCCGAGGTCGATCTTCTGGAGGTCCATCAGCTGGGTGGTGACCATTGTGAGCCGTTGCATCTGGTCTATGGCAAGTTGCAGATACTGCTTCTCCTCCTCGTTGATGTTGGGCGACCGCTTTATCTCCTCGATAGACGCCTTGATGAGCGTCAGTGCCGTTCTCAGGTCGTGGGCCGTGTTGATGAAGAATTGCAGCTTGTGTTCGGCGTGACGGCGGTTGATGCGGTTGATGTAGAAGCGCAGCAGCAGATAGAGCAGGGTGGCAATCAGCAGCACATAGGCGGTCTTGAACCACCATGTGGCCCAGAACGGAGGCTTGATGTGAATCGATATCTTGCGCTCCGATATAAGGTCGGGATTGTAGAGCCTTATATATAATGTGTAGTTGCCGGGGTTGAGGTTGGTGTAATTGATGATGCTGAGGTCGGAAAGCTCGCTCCAGTCATCGTCAAATCCCTCCATCTTCCATGAGAAGAGCGATGTGCGCGAGTGGCTTCCGAGCGGCTGCAGGCTGAACGTTATGTTGTTCTGGTCGTGTTGCAGCGTCAGGTCGGTAATCTCGTCGAGCGGCATTTCGGGCAGAATGTCGGGCATGTCACGCATCGATCGGCTTGAGAGCAGAATGTCCTGCAGATATATTCGTCCCGAGGGGGTGCGTGACGTCATCGACTCGGTGTCGAGTATAATCAGGCCTTCGGAGGTTCCCCATGCCGAGGTGCCGTTGCTGAGTTTCACGCTTGCATCGGAAGTGTAGTCGATTTTGCCCGCTGTTTCGGGAAAGTCAAATGACGCTACGCTCTTGTCGTCGATATTGAAGCGGTACAATCCGTTGTCGGTGCCGAGCCACAGGTTGCCGTTGTGGTATAGGATGCTGTTGATGTTGTCGGACACCGAACCGTGCTTCAGGTTGAAAGTTTCGGTGGCCTGTGACGCAATGTCGTAGCATATAAGTCCGTTGCCGTTACTTGCCACCCATATTTTGCCTTCGGTCACCTCGATGTCCTGTATCATGTTGTCGGTCAGCAGCTCCTTGATCTCCTTGGTGTTCTTGTCGAGCGACAGCAACTGGTTGTTGCTTGCCATTATCAGCGTGGAGTCGTCGAGCTCGGCCATTGTCGATACCGGCCTCACGGGATACTCGTCGAACTGGCCCGTCACGTGGTCATACTTTATTATCGCGCCTATCATTCCGGCCATCCATATATCGCCGTTGCTGTCGCGCAGAATGTCAAATACGAATCCGTTCTTAGAGAGGATTCCCTGGCGGTCGGTGTGATGCGCCTTGATGCGCTGTGTATTTCCGTCGAGCACATAGACGCCGTTGGAGTAGGTGCCCACCCAGATGTCGCCTTTGCTGTCCTCGCACACCGAGCGCACGATGAATGACTCATATTCGTGGCCGAAACGGTTGACCCACTTTCCCGTGTCGGGATTCCAGTAGCTCAGTCCGCCGTTGGTTCCTATCCATATACGCCCCTTGCTGTCCTCGGCCACATCATATATATAGTCGTTGGCCGGCGAATTGGGGTCGTTGACGCGGTGGCGGAAGTGGGTTATGAGGGGCGAGTTGAGTTCGGCTATCGACACACCGCCCGTAAACGAGCACACCCACACCCTGTCGGGACGGTCGTAACACATGTCGAGTACGCCGTTGCCTGCAATGGAGTGGGGGTTGTCCTTGTCCTCCTGGAATATCTCGGTCACGCGGCTTCCGTCGCGCGAGAGCTGCCAGATGCCTCGTCCGTCGATTCCGCACCAAATGGCCGAGTCCGACACTATTTCGATGTCACGCACATACTGGTGGGGGAATCGCTTGATGGGTGAGGCCTTCAGCTCCTTGGTGTCGCAGTCGAGATAGTAGAGTCCGTCAGACATCGTTCCGATCCACAGCCGGTTCATGGCTTTGTCGAGCTTTATCAGGGTGGGGAACACTCCGGGATTGTCGTTCCACACTTCACGGTCGTAGTTTTCGGTGTTTATGCGGTAGACTCCTCCCGTGCTTGCGACTATAAGGTGCTTGCAGCCGTCCATCGTCATGTCGCCCACAGCTCCTTCCACGCCGGGAATCCTGGTGCACTTGCCGTTGACGCAGTGATAGAGCCCTGCCGAGGTGGCGAGCCACAAAATATCCTTATCCCCCCCTATTTTAATGTCGGCCAGATAGATAGCCTCGACATTGAGTGCCGACAAGAGGTCGAGATAGTGCACAAATCGGTCGAGCCGCTTGTTATATCGGAATATTTCACCATGGTTGGTGAATACATAGAGCTCTCCTTTTCGATGCACAAGCTCGACCGACACTATATTAACTGTAGTGTAGGGTACATTATAGCATTTGCTTTCATCGGAAAGGCGGTATATGCCCGACTTTGTGGCAACCCACATAAATCCGTCATCATCCTTGCATATCGACGACGGCTCGCGTATTGTGATACCGTAGGTGTCGTCGGCATTATAGAATCCCATATCACTGGCATAGATTTTCAGGGCTGATGACATGAGCATGAAAATTATAGCAACTAAGAAATGCTTCATGATTAGGTATATTGTATCGCAGACGCAAATATAACGAAAATAGTTTGAAATATGCCAAAAAAATGCTGCATAAGTTTTGCCTCCCGAAGTTTTCGACGAGCGGGATATTTGAACGATTTTTTACAATTCAGCGGCGTGGCAGGCGAGGCTTGCTCAATCTTCTCTCCGGGAGGGGTCATTATAACCAATGTTAATTGCATTTCGGCTGTAACAACGCCTCACGCGATGTTACGCTGATTAAGGCGATGTAACAACCGGGCGTGTCGGCAACGATGGTCGAGATGCCCCGTGAGGATGCCGTTTCATGATGTGATTCAGCGGCATAAGCGGTACTTGCATTGACCTCGGGTAGGGGAGCTGTAATGTAACATTGCGGCTTAACTCCGGGAAAAGATCGGCGCAGGCGGCTAAAAGTGTAAAATTTACACTATTTTAACGTATGTAATCAATTTTTTTCACAAAAATGACCTCAATATCCAATAATGCAAAACAAATATCTAAAATTTAATCCCGCTCCAACGGCTTCAATCTATATTTGCCATTACAATTTTTCAATCATTTCAATTAAATTTAATACTAGCTAACGGAATGAAAAAAGTAATTTTTATTTTAACGATGCTCTTAGTCAGTATCGGGATGTCGGCCCAGACCCACACGGTGACGGGTGTTGTGACCGATGTCGACCATGAACCTATGGTCGGAGTGAGTATAATAGAAAAGGGTACCTCTAACGGAGCCATGACCGATTTAGACGGTAAGTTCACTTTGAAGGTAGGTCCCAATGCCACACTTCGCATATCTTATATAGGATATGAAACACAGGATGTGAAGGTGGGCAACAAGACCTCAGTTAATGTTGTACTTAAAGAAGACAATCTCCAACTTGACGAAGTGGTAGTGGTTGGTTACGGTACTCAGAAGAAGAGCGACGTGACAGGATCAGTTTCTTCAGTGTCGGCCGACGACCTGAAGGGCCTCGCCACCACCGATGCCGGTGCCGCACTTCAAGGTAAGGCTGCCGGTGTACAAATTCTTAACACTTCAGGTGCCCCCGGCGCAGGAGCAAGCATCCGCATCCGCGGTTACTCCTCCAACTCCGGTAACCTCGGCCCGCTGTTGATCGTCGACGGTCTTAAGGTTGACAACATCCAGTACCTCGACCCCTCGATGATTGAGTCGATGGAGGTGCTTAAGGATGCCGCATCAGCCGCCATCTACGGTGCCCAGGCAGGTAACGGTGTTGTACTTATCACCACCAAGAACGGTGCCGTGAAGGATGGACAGCCCAAGGTTATCTACTCGTTCAAGGCTGTCAACCAGCGTCTTGGCAAAACTCCCGAAATCTTCAATGCAAAGGACTGGATCCGCTACAAGGAGCTTTCAGGCTACGACATGAAGACTATCTGCGAAGCCAACGGTGTTAACTATGACAATCCCCAGTACGATACCGACTGGATTGGCGAAGTATTTGAACCGAGCTGGTCAACTCAGCACTCTGTAATACTTCAGGACGGTAACGAAAAGGGTAACTTCTTCACCTCTATTAATTATGTAAACAACGACGGTATCGTAGTCGGCAAGAAGGATACCTATCAGCGTCTTACCGCTCAGCTCAATGCCGAGTACAAGATTTATGACTGGATTCGCGTAGGAACCAACACCTCTATCGAGCGTTGGAAGACCAAGAGCGTGCCTCACCAGAGCGCTTACGGCTCAATGCTTGCTCCGGCTCTCTTGCTCGACCCTCTGACTCCCGTTTATTGGGATAGCACTGATGATTTCACCACTGACATGATGACTCAGTATGAGAAGAATCCTTCGCACATTCTCATTGCTCCCAACGGCAAGTACTATGCTACTTCCAAGTTCCAGAATGACGACAACGGTAACCCGTTGCTTCAGCTTGACCGCATCCACTCCAACAACGGCGGTTTCACCGTACGCGGAACAGGATTCGTAGACCTCATGCCGTTCAAGGGCTTCATCTTCACCTCTCGTTTCTCTTATCGTATATCGCAGAGCAACAGCCACAACTATTCCGAGCCTTACTACATGAACGGTCAGGCCAAGGCCACCGACTATTCAATCTCGGCAAGCGCCAACAACAACTACTACTATCAGTGGGAAAACTTCGCCAACTACAACAATGATTTTGGCAAGCACAAGGTAGGCGCCATGGTCGGTATGTCATATACCCAGTATAAGTCAGACAACGTATCGGCTTCGGCTTCAGGTACCGAGGGTGCTGAAATCCTCAAGGGTACAGGCAGCAAGTTCCAGTATCTTGACTATGTAAACTCGGCAAGCACCACCACCAAGAACATCGGTAACGTCATCAACATGTCGACGAGCCTCTCTTACTTCGGTCGTGTAATGTATGCTTACGACAACCGTTACAACATTCAGTTCAACTTCCGTGCCGATGCATTCGACACCTCTAAACTCCCCGCCAAGAAGCGTTGGGGTCACTTCCCCTCTGTATCAGCAGGTTGGACCGCCAGCAACGAGTCATTTGTTCGCGATCACATCAATCCTGATGTTCTTTCACTCCTGAAGTTCCGTGCATCATGGGGACGTAACGGTAACATCAACGTGCTTAGCGGATATCCTTATGCAGCCCCCATCGCCTACAACCAGGCTTGGTATCAGTATGGTGACAACCCCGATTTGTTCTACGGTTCTTATCCTACCCGTATGGCCAACCCCGACCTCCGTTGGGAAACTTCCGAGCAGTTTGACTTCGGTATCGATATGCGATTCCTCAACGGACGACTCTCGGCAGGACTTGACTACTACAACAAGAACACCAAGGACCTTCTCGTGACCATTACCCCGATTCCCGAGGTTTATGCTAACGGTACTACTATCGTTAACGCCGGTAAGGTTAACAACCGCGGTTTTGAAATGGAACTCAGCTGGCGCGACCGCATAGGCGATGTAAGCTATAGCATCTCAGGTAACATGTCGACACTGCGCAACCGCGTTATCTCACTTTACGATGACATCGACCGCATTTCAGGTTCAGAAGGCGGTGTAAGCGGTTCAAATAACTTGGTATCCAGCGCATTCGAGCAGGGTCACTCAATATGGTATTTCCGTGCTTATGACTATGTAGGAGTTGATAAAGAAACAGGTGCTCCCCAGTTCCGCAACGCAGCAGGTGAAATTGTTGGTTCATCAGAGCTTAAGACCACCGATATGACCGATATAGGTTCGGCTATTCCTCGCTTGACCTACGGTATCACACTCAATGTGGCCTGGAAGGGTCTTGACCTCACAGTATTCGGAACAGGTGTTGCAGGCAACAAGATTTACAACGTGCTTTATCGTGCCGACACCCCGATGCGTAACTCACTACGCTACTATATGGAGAATGCATGGACTCCCGACAACCACAACGGCTCAATGCCCGACATGGCTACTGTGGCTCAGGACCGCAACTTCTGGGGATCAAGTGCATCAATGTTCAACGGTGCTTACTTCAAGATCAAGCAGATTCAGCTCGGTTACACCCTGCCCGCCAAGCTTACGAGAAAGGCTTACGTGAAGAACCTCCGCTTCTTCGTTTCACTCGACGACTTCTTCACATTCACCAAGTATCCCGGCATGGATCCCGAAACCGCCACTACATCAAGCAGCAGTGGTGCAGGATATGACATAGGTTCTTATCCTACAATGAAGAAAGTGACCTTCGGTGCCACTATCGGATTCTAATCCATCGGTGATAATGTCTAAAAACTAAAAAAACTAAAAAATAATCATGAAAAAAATATTATATCCAATTTTAGGCCTTTGTGCGGCAATGTTTCTCGGCGGATGCGAAGACCGACTCGACATCGAGCAGAAAGGTGTCATCTCGGCCGACGATTTCTACCAGACCGATGACGATGCGCAGAATGCCCTTAATAATCTCTACCAGTGCTTCGGTTATCACATTGCCGGTAACGAGGGTATCTATGTGGCTCTTCCCGTGCTCTTCAATGAAGCCGGCGACGACATGCTCGCAGCCGGTAACATGTATGGTGACAATGACTTCGGTGCTCAGATTAACGAATTCCGTTATGACTATCAGAATGAGGTGATCAAAAATGCCTATACAGGACTCTATGCCGTTGTTTATGATGCCAACACCATCATCGACCGCGTGCCCGACGATTCTCCCATAAAGAAGCGTGTGCGTGCCGAGGCTATCACATTGCGTGCATGGGCTCACATGATGCTTGCCATCGGTTGGGATTGTCCTCCTCTTGTTGAAACAGTTCTCCCCGGTGATGCACGCCCCGGTAATTATGAGGGCGGCCACGTAGAGCTTCTCCGCTGGTGCGCCGAGCAGGCTGAATCAGTAGTAAACGACCTTGAAGAGCGTATCAGCCCCACCGATAAGGTTGGCGCATCGAAGGTTACCAAGGGTATGGCCCTTACAGTTGCCGGAAAGGCTCGCCTCTTCATGGGTGACTATGAGAATGCCAAGAAAGATCTCAAGCAGGTTATTTCATCCAATAAGTATGAGCTCGTTCCCACCGATCGTTGGGCCAATCTGTTCCACACTTCGGGCGACCTTTGCGAGGAGATGATATTCCAGTCCAACTGTCTTGACAACGCCAATGTAGGTGACTGGGACGGAAAGATCAACCGCACCTCATGGATGTGGATCCAGTTCTGGAACTGGCGTACCGACAAGCTCGTGTCACGACCCAAGTTCATCGGTGCCGACGGTTGGGGCGGCCACTCAATCCGTGCTGACTTTGCCGAGCGCATGCTTGCCAATGACGGTGACTCTCCCCGTCGTAAAGCTACCTTCATGACTCCCGACGAATTCTTCTATGAAATGGAATGGAAGGATACCGAAGGCATGACTCGCGAACAGCTTGAAACAAGCGACAAGATCGGTATCAAGGATCCCACCGGACTCTATGGCTTCGGCGGTTACTTCGCCCACAAGATAGTTCCCTGGCCCGAAGATAACGAAAAAGGATGGTACGGATTCAAGAACCTCACCATATTCCGTTATGCCGAAGTGCTTCTGATGTATGCCGAGGCATGTGCAATGACAGGTGACAACGACGGTCTTCAGTATCTCAACGCAATCCAGAACCGTGCCGGTTCAGCTCACGTGTCATCGACTCTTACTCTTGACGAGGTTAAGAACGAGAAGGCATTTGAGATGTGGATTGAAGGCGTTCGCTTCCCCGACATGGTTCGCTGGGGTGACACCGACGGCGTAGTCAACAACGGTAAGAACATCCCGTCGACTTATGACGCATTCTTTACCAAGAAAGAGCCTAAGCACCGCATCTACGTAGAATATTCCAATCCTAACAAGGGTCAGACCGGTTTCGTAAAGGGCAAGCACGAGTACTTCGCTTATCCTAAGGTTACAATTTCACGTAACCCGAATCTGCAGCAGAATCCCAGCGGATTGTAATCACCTTGAACAAAGAGTTGGTTTCAATTATGATTAAATAACAAAACTATCTCTCTGATAGTACGCGTAATCGCAACCAGTGCCGCCCGGGAGTAACATTACTGCCGGGCGGCTTTATTTTAGCCCCGATACTCAATAATGTAAAACATATATCTGTTTTTTAATGGGGTAGAGGCCGCTTAACGCTTATATTTGCTATAAATTCTTCAATCATTAAGTTTAATACATAATTTTGCTATTCAATGAAAACATTTTCAAAACTCATTCTGTCGACCTGCCTCGTGCTGCCGTTGGCTTTAGGAGCCCAGCAACCCGCCTATCCCGCAGGAACCGTTCCCAATGAACATAATATAAACGGGGCCGACTATCCCCGCATCGGCGAGGACGGCCGAGTTCACTTCCGCGTATTCGCCCCCAACGCCCAGAAAGTTGAAATCAGCTTCCGCGGCGAGATGACCAAGGGCGACGACGGCTACTGGACACTTGTGTCAAAGGAGCCCGAAGTGGTGGGATTTCACTACTATCAGGTGATAATCGACGGCGTAAGCGCAGCCGACCCCAACGGCAAGCCTTTCTTCGGAATGGGCAAGTGGGTGAGCGGTATCGAGATTCCCGAAAAGGGCGTCGACTACTACTCGCTGAAGGATGTGCCTCACGGACTCGTGAACCAGAGCTGGTACTACTCCAAGATACGCAACGAGTGGCGCCGCTGCCTCGTGTACACTCCGGCCGAGTATGACAAGAATCCCAATAAGAGATACCCGGTGCTCTACCTTCAGCACGGCATGGGCGAAAACGAAACCAGCTGGGCCAACCAGGGAAAGATGAGCAACATCATGGACAACCTCATTGCCGAAGGCAAAGCAAAGCCCATGATCGTGGTGATGGACAACGGCAACATCGAGTCGTTTAACACTCAGCCGGGCGAGTCGCGCCAGGATGCCATGAAGCGTTTCGGCGGTCAGTTCCCCTCGATTCTCGTAGAAGAGATAATTCCCCACATCGACTCCAACTTCCGCACTCTCACCGATCGTGAGAACCGCGCGATGGCCGGACTGTCATGGGGCGGACTGCTCACCTTCAACACCACGCTCAACAATCTCGACAAATTTGCCTACATAGGCGGATTCAGCGGAGCCGGCAGCATCGACCTCGACAATCTCGACACCGTATATGGCGGCGTGTTCAAGGACCGCAAGGCATTTAACGACAAGGTTCACGCATTCTTCCTTGGCATCGGCTCGGAGGAGGGCCCGCAGCGCACCAAGAGTCTGAGCGACGGACTCAAGGCCGCCGGCATCAACAATGTCTACTACGAATCGCCGGGCACCGCTCACGAATTCCTCACATGGCGCCGCTGCCTCAAGGAGTTTGCACCGATGTTGTTTAATTGAAATATAATGTATATCTTTACATATATATAATAGAGTGACGACAATTATGATCGTCGGAGGCAGTGATAATGTTGCCGACGGTCAACCATTAATAATTTAACCTTAACCAATAATTATTACAATGAACATCATTCACGGAAACAAAGGACTTTTGGCCTGTCTTGCAATGGCATTGAGCTTCTCGTCCTTAGCTCAGAATCCATCTCCTCCCCAAGGCAACTTCCCCCCGCCAAGACAAAATTATGAAATTCAGACGCCCACTTACCTGAGCGACTATTTCGAGGAGAGCACAGCACCCTCGAAAGCTCCCAACGAGGAGGGATTCATCCAGCGCTGGATGCTTCTTGAGCCTATAAGCAAGCCCAATCGCTCCAATGTCGTGTTTACCGACAGCTATCTCAACCATGTGCTTGATTCGATCTACTTCAAGGATCAGTTCACCGTTCTTCCCAAGGACGGCGCCAAGGTTAAGGTGGGCAAGCAGAAACTCCAGTGGCACGCACTCGACAGCAAGCTCTACAACGTAAAGCTCTATCGTCTTGCAGCAGCATTGAAGAAACCCGTCTACGGCGTGATTTTCTGGGCTGTTACAGTGATTGACTGTCCCGAGGATATAGAGAATGTAAGACTTTCAGCCGGCTCCAACTCGGCATCGAAGTGGTGGCTCAACGGCGAGGAGGTTCTGATGCTTTCGGGCGACCGCCGCATGGTGGCCGACGACGGCGTGTCGCCTCGTCTTACCTTGAAGAAAGGCAAGAACGTGCTTCGCACCGCTGTTATAAACGGCCCCGGCATGAGCGACTTCTGTGTCCGCTTTATAGATGAGCAAGGTAACCCAGTCAAGAACTATTCAATCACTTATCAATGATTATGAAGACAAAGAGTATATTAGCCGGGTCGATTGCACTTGTGTCGGCACTGGTGCCCCAGATGACATTTGCCCAAGTTGGAAAGCCTTATATACATGACCCTTCCACTATTATGGAGTGTGACGGCAAGTACTACACCTTCGGAACCGGCGGTGGCGGACTTATATCGGAAGACGGATGGACTTGGAACGGCGGCGGTGTACGCCCCGGCGGCGGTGCCGCACCTGACGCCATCAAAATAGGCGACCGTTACCTTATCGCCTACAGCGCTACCGGCGGTGGCCTCGGCGGCGGTCACGCAGGCCGCGTGCTCACGATGTGGAACAAGACTCTTGATCCCAATTCGCCCGACTTCGCCTACACCGAACCTATCGAGGTGGCTCACTCGCTCGACGACGAGGATTGTGACGCTATCGACGCAGGATTGCTGCTCGATCCCACAACAGGCCGCCTCTGGCTTACCTACGGAACCTACTTCGGCTTCATCCGCATTGTAGAGCTTGATCCCAAGACGGGAAAGCGCGTTGAAGGCAATGAGCCGGTAAATATCGCCATCGACTGTGAGGCAACCGACCTGATGTATCGTAACGGATGGTACTATCTGCTTGGTACTCACGGCACTTGCTGCGACGGCCCCAACTCTACCTACAACATCGTGGTAGGCCGCTCTCGCAACGTGACCGGTCCTTATCTTGACAACATGGGTCGTGACATGCTCAAGGGAGGCGGTAAGATGGTGATTGCCGCCGGCGACCGCAAGACAGGTCCCGGACACTTCGGACGCTACATCGAGGATGACGGCGTTGAGAAGATGTCGTTCCACTACGAAGCCGACTTCGACCAGGGAGGTCGCAGCGTGCTCGCAATACGCCCCTTGCTGTGGAAGAACGACTGGCCCGTTGCCGGCGAGGCTTTCAAGGAAGGCACTTATGAGATAGAATCGGAGCGTCGCGGCTATGCTCTCGAGCTTGCCGTTGACTTCGTGAGAATGAACACAGAACGTCGCCGTTTCTGGGGCGAAGACAACGAGCCCGTTGAGCCCATTAAGTCACAGACTCTTGAAGAGGTGATAGGCACATGGCCCAAAGGCGACATCGACGTGCGCATCGGCGACTACATGTTCCGTCCTCACCAGCGCTGGACTATCACCGCTGTTCCCGAAGCCGGAGGCTACCTCGGAGGTCCCTACTATAAGATCGTGATCGAAGGCACCAACCGCGCACTGGCCGCTACTGCCGATGCCGAGGTTATAGCAGTGCCCGAATTCACAGGCGCACCCGAGCAGCTGTGGCGCATTGAGCAGCTTACCGACGGTACCTACCGCATCATGCCCAAGCAGGTGCCCGGAACCGACGAGGAGCTTGTGCTCGTGTCGGTTGCCGACAGTACTCCTTCGCTCGGCAAGTTTGACATGAACAGCGACAACTCAAAGTGGACATTCCACGATCGTTAATAATAATTTTGACCATGATATAAAGTGAGAGCGCGGTGTCGTGATTGACACCGCGCTCTTTATTGTTTGCAGGGGATGATGTTTTGTAAGATTATTTTCCGCCGGGCATGGGAAGATTGCCGGGCTTTGCAGGCTCGTTGATGAGTCCGCGGTTGCGCAGCAGTGCTTCGGGAGTGGGCTTCTTGCCGCGGAACTTCACGTAAAGCTCCATGGGATCGTCGCTGCCTCCAGCCTCAAGAACGTTATCCTTGAACGACTTGGCGGTTGCAGGGTCAAATATTCCCTTCTCCTTGAATAGCTCAAAACCGTCGGCGTCAAGCACTTCGGCCCACAGGTAGGTGTAGTAGCCCGAAGCATATCCGTCGCTGCCGAATATGTGCTTGAAGTAGGGGCTGCGGTAGCGGTAGGCGACCTGCGAGGGCATCGAGAGCTTGTCGGCCACGTTCTTTTCAAATGACTCTACATCCACGTTGTCGGCATCGGTCAACTGACCCCACTGGAGGTCGAGCAGAGCGGCACCTACGAGTTCGGTGGTTATGAATCCCTGATTGTGGGTTGAAGCCTCGTCGAGTTTCTTGATGAGTTCGTCGGGAATCACTTCGCCGGTCTTGTAGTGGTGGGCGTAGGTCTTGAGCAGTTCAGGCTCCATGGCCCAGTGCTCGTGAATCTGCGAGGGAAGCTCCACGAAGTCGCGGTCGACATTGGTTCCGGCCTGGCTCTTGTACTTGGCGCGTGTGAGCATTCCGTGGAGGCCGTGACCGAATTCATGGAACATCGTTTCCACTTCGTCGAGCGACAGCAGGCACGGAGTGTTGCCCGTGGGGCGGGTGAAGTTGGCCACATTGTAGACGATGGGACGCTCAACCTTGCCGTCGTCGGTGACAAACGAGCCCTTGAACTCGCTCATCCACGCTCCCTGGCGCTTGCTCGGACGGGTGTAGTAGTCGGTCATGAACACGGCCACATGTTTGCCGTCGGCATCGGTTACATCATACACCTTTACTTCGGGGTCGTACTTGGGTGCATCGGGAATCTCGGTAAATGTCACGCCGTAGAGCTTCTTGGCCATGCTGAAGATGCCTTTGCGCACGCTGTCGACATGGAAATACTGGCTCACGAGGCCTTCGTCGAGATTGTATTTATCCTTGCGCACCTTCTCGGCATAGTAGTAGTAATCCCAGAGTGCGATGGTGAAGTTGTTGCCCTCCTTGTCGCTGAGAGCCTGCATCTCGGCCACCTCACGGTCGACGCGGGCGATTGCGGGCTTCCATATCTGCATGAGCAGCTCCTCGGCGCTCTTGACATTCTTGGCCATCACGTTGTCGGTCATGTAGTCGGCATAGTTCTTGAAACCGAGGATGTTGGCCTTGCGGATGCGGGCCTTCAGAATCTCGGCGATTACGGGGTAGTTGTTGTATTCGCCCGATGAAGCGAGAGTTGTGTAGCCCTTGTACATCTTTTCGCGAAGCTCGCGGTTGTCGGCATACTGCAGCAGGGGCAGGCGGCTCGGAGCATGGAGCGTGAACACCCACTTGCCCTTCATGTTGCGCTTGGCGGCCTCTTCGGCGGCTACGGCTATGCTTGTTTCGGGCAGACCCGAGAGCTTGGCCTTGTCGTCGACTACCAGCTCAAAGGCGTTGGTGGCTGTGAGCAGATTCTTGTTGAATTTCAGGTAGAGGTCCGATAGGCGGCTGTTGATGGCCTTCAGCTCGGCCTTGTCGGCGTCGTTGAGGAGTGCGCCGTTACGCACCATGTCCTTGTAGGACTTCTCGATGGCCAGACGCTGTGACTTGGTGTAGTTCATCTTGTCACGGTTGTCATAGAGGGTCTTGATGCGGGCGAAGAGCTTTTCGTTCATCGAAATCTCGTCGCTGTGAGCCGAGTAGAGCGGGTAGAACTCTTCGCCTATGGCAGTCATCTCGGGAGTCGAGTTGGACTCGTCGAGGGCCATGAATACGAGGCACACACGTTCAAGCAGCGGTCCGCTGTGGTCGAGCGCAACGATCGTGTTCTCGAAAGTCGGAGCTTCGGGGTTGTTCACTATGGCCTCCACGGCCTTTTTCTGTTCGGCTATGCCGGCCTTCAGTGCAGGCAGATAGTCGTCGTAGGAGATGCGGTCAAACGGCGGAATCTCGTAGGGCGTGTCGTAGGGCGCCATGAACGGATTGGTGCGCGATGCCTCCATTGCATTGACTTGATTTGTTGCCGCGCCCATCATTGTGAGGGCTGTGGCAAGGGTTAAAAGATAATGATTCATAAGAGTAGATGAATATGATGAATTGTTTTATCGTTTTATAGTGTCGGCTGCCGCCGTGTTCCAAAGGAATGTTGCGAGCAGCGGATAGTGGTCGGAGCTTCGCAGGTCGCCTCGCTTTATCCTGACTGCTTCCAAGTCGCCCCGATAGAGCATCTGGTCGATGCGGAAGTAGAAGCGGTTGTCGTTGTAGGTCACCGTGGGGCCGAATGCGCACTCCGAGTAGGCGTCCTTCAGACCGTCGCTCTTGATTGTGCGATAGGCGTAGCTTCCGGGCACATCGTTGAAGTCGCCGACAAGGATAACGTTGCCCTTGCGGGTTGCGAGAAACTCCTTGATGTAACGTGCCTGTTGGGCTCTTATCCTGAATGCCGCGAGCAGCTTGGTGACGATGCCGTTTTTCACCTTCGACAATTCGCTGCGCGACGGGTTGCGAAGTTCCTTGTCGGTGAGTTCGCGATACAGCTCCTTGTCGTCGTCGGTAAGTCCTATCGACTGCAGGTGACAGTTTACCACCGTCACCTCATGTCCCTCCACCTCTACATCGTAGGCGCAGAACGACCCCGAACCCCAGTCGGGCTGCGGAGTGTCGATTTCGGTTGCGTGATATTTCGACAGCAGCACCTCGCCTGAGCGGTTGGAGTACAACCGGTAGGGGTAGCGCGAGTTGATAGAGTCACGTTGCGCTTTCTTGCCTACGCCGTTAAGGTTGGACGACTCCTGAAGGCACACGATGTCGGCGTCGGTCGACAGGATGTAGGATAGGGTGCGGTTGCCCCACTCGGGATTCACACCTTGGTTGTCGCGAAAATTGTAGACATTGTAGGTGAGGAGTGTAAACGTGCGGCTTTCGTCGTCGGGCGACAGGCTGCGTGATGTGAAATTGAGCGGCGATATGGTGAGAATGGGACCGATGCATGCCACCAGCACGGCGACTGACAGCCATGCAAGCTTTTTCCTGATGAACAGGTTGACTGCAAGCAGGATGAGCGTCAGCACGATCCATCCCGGGAAAGTCATGTTGGCGAGTTGGGCGAGCGCAAACTTGTCAGGATTTATGTAGCCTCCGTAACCGGCCAGCAGCGTGCATAGCCCGCATACTATGTTAAGGAGGGTCCATAACGACCTGATTAATGATGTACACACTCTTATTATTCCCATCGTCATTACTATTTTATGCGTCGGCTCACATCGAAGAGGCGTTGCTTCTCCTCATGCGTGAGCGCCGAATATCCCGATTTCTTTATTTTGTCAAGAATCTCGTCAAGCGTGGCTTCGTCGTCACGGTTGGTCGTGGCCGACTCGGCGGTTTTTTCCGATTTAGGCTTCTCCGCTTTGGTCTTGGATGAATTGTCGCTTTGATAGCGGTAGCGGGTGTAGTCGTTGCTCTGCTTTGCAGGGCGGGGTGATGTTATGCGTTTCACGAGGTTGACCCACCAGTCGGCAAGCCGGTTGAAGGGCTTGGTGATGTCGGTGCCGTGCTTCAGCGCCACGGCATATATAACGCCGGTCAAGGCTCCGCCTATGTGGGCTATGTGTCCGCCTCCGTTATCGCCTGTTATGCTGAAAAAGTCTATTGCGATGGTGATTATGGCAATCCACTTTAGTGCGACAGGTCCGAAGAATAGCAATCCCACCTTGTAGTCGGGATGCATGACTGCGGTTGCCGTCACGATCGCTATTACCGATGCCGACGACCCTATGAGCCAAGCCAGAGTGTAGTTGTAGGCCGGCACGAGGCTGTAGACGGCCATGAAAAGCGCTCCGCCGCAGATGCCGCCGTAGATGTAGAGGGCGAGCATGCGCTTGGAAGTGTCGGTAAGTAGGAATATTGTGCCGAACCAATAGAGCCACAGCATGTTGAAGAGGATGTGCAGCAGGTCGTATTGGGCAAACATGTATGTGATTATCGTCCACGGCTGGGTGATGAACAGGTCGGGGCTCGACGGAAGTTCAATCCATGTCAGCGCATATTCCGGCTTGATGTCGGTGAATGTCAACACAAGCGTCGCGATATGCAGCAGGGCGAAGAATGCTACATTAATATATATGAGCCTCACGAGCATCGAGCCGTAGACCCACTTGTTTTTCAATGTGTCAATAATACCCATTGCCTCCGATGATGCCTTTACGCTTCCAGTACAGGATTATGAGGAATCCGAATATCATGCCTCCGAGATGTGCAAAGTGGGCGATACCGTCGGATGCCGAGCTGAGTCCCAGTGCTATTTCGATTACGCCATAGCCTATCACCATCCACTTGGCCTTGATGGGCACCGGGATGAACATGAGGTAGAGTGGGCGGTTGGGGAAGAGCATTCCGAATGCAAGCAGCACGCCGTAGATGGCTCCCGAGGCTCCCACGGTGATGAGAGCGTTCTCTATCTGGTCGCGTAACGAAGCTATCTGTGCCGAGCTTACAAGATCGTTGGCCTGTGCCATGCTCAGGTGGTTGTCGTAGGCCCAGTGGGCTATAGTCATTTCAAGATTGTCGGAAACAAACTTGTTGATGGTGAATGCCCATGTGGCTTCCTGAATAAGGGCGGCGCCGATGCCGCACGATATGTAGTAAAACAGGAAACGCTTGCCTCCGAGTACGCGTTCAAGTGTTATACCAAACATGAACAGCGTGAACATGTTGAAGAAGAGGTGGGCGATGCTTTGCGTTGAGTGCATGAACATGTAGGTGAACAACTGAAGGACATTGAAGTCGGTAGCCCCTACATAGTGTAATGCTCCGTATTTAATCATCATGTTGTCGATTTTGCCGACAAACATCATGGCGAGCCAAATCAGTACGTTGATTATGATCAGGTGCTTCGTCACCGGTGGCATTATGCTGAAAAATGAGTTTCCGCTACGGTTCATTGACTGTATTTACTCGTTTTTATTGGTTGTTATGTGAATGTTAAATTTGTCATTGATTGACCTTGCAATGCAAAATCAATTACAAATTTAGATAAAATATCCCGTTATTTTGTGCTTAATTTTACTAATTGAGCTATTTGTGACGAAAATTTCGCAAAAATTACGATAAAAATATTCTTATTTAAAAATTTACATTTATATTTGTAGAATCTTAACAGACCGAAAATCTACATTTAATTATCACAGTTATGAACAAAACAGAGTTAGTCAATGCTATTGCCGAAAAGGCAAACCTTTCAAAGGTAGATGCTAAAAACGCTCTCGACGCCTGCCTCGAAGCTGTTGCAGGTGCTCTTGAGCAGAACGAAAAAGTAGCCCTCATAGGCTTCGGAACATTCTCCGTAGCAGAAAAGGGTGCACGCACAGGTATAAATCCCCGCACTAAGGAGACAATTGAAATCCCCGCACGCAAGGCCGTTAAATTCAAGGCAGGTTCCGAACTTACTGATAAGATAAACTAAACAGTAACCCAGCCTAACATCTCCATTTAGAAACTATTACGCGACCGCCTTCCATGAATAATACAAAGGGCGGTCGTGTTTATTTCTCGAAAATGTCATCGGATTCTTTAATTAAACACCATTATAATTCATTATGAACAAAATTAAAGGTTTATTTATTGTTGTGATGATGGCAATCATCGCCATCCCTGCTTCGGCTCAGTTCCGTATTGGTCCGCGTCTTGGATTCAACGTTAATGAGCTTCATTTCAATCAGAGTGTGCTTGACAGTGACAATAGGGCCGGATTCACCGGTGGTCTTATGGCTGAGTTTACAGTTCCTTTGGTGGGTCTGGGTTTTGACGCATCGTTCATGTATGTTCGTCGTGACGCCCGTTGGCTCGAAGGCAATGAGTACACAAGCGACAAGCGCGACTACTTTGAAATTCCTATCAATCTCAAGTGGAAAATAGGTGTTCCCGTTATCGGTAAGATAATCACTCCCTATCTTGCGACAGGTCCCAGCTTTGCATTCCTTACAAGCGGAAAGAATGTAAGGGACGGCATCAAGAACAAGTCGTTTGACGCTGCTTGGAACTTTGGCTTCGGTGTTGAGCTGCTCTCTCATCTTCAGATTGGAGCAAGCTACGGCCTTGGTATGACAAAGGCTCTTGAAGCTGTAGGCGGTGCAAACGGTGTCGACATCGACGGTAAGAACCGTTACTGGACAGTGACTGCCGCTTATCTCTTCTAAGAAAAATATTGTATGAATAAATCGAGGGGCTTCGCCATGCGGCGGAGCCCCTCTTTTGCGTTATTGCCTTTAAAGTGGCTTATTCGGTGAGATTAAGCAGCTCGCTGTTGCGCACAAGGTCGGTGATTACGGGAATGTAGTCGTCGACATCGGTCTTGATGTCGACAAACTCCGTTATATCCTTCAATGATTGGTAGGCGTCTTGCATCAGGTTGTTGTTGGCGTTCTGTTGGCCTGCTTCGTAATAGTAGTGGTAGAGTATAGTGCCGATCGATGAGGTGACGATTTTTACCTGCTCGCGCACTTGATTGTCGGTCGAGGGTTCGCTGTTCATCAGCACTCCTGAGAGAGCCTGCCATGCTGTAACGTATATCGACATCATGTCCTCGGCGTTGACTTTCTCGCGCGCAGTGTAGGCTATGGCGGTTATACACGCGGCGTAGCCTTCCTTGTAGCGGGCCGAAGCGATCATTGTTTCGGCATAGGCGGTGGAAACTATGATAAGCTGTCGCGCGAGAGTGCTGCGATTTTCAGTTTGCGTGCGCCATTGATTGAAAGTTTTGGCAAGCAGCTCTTCGGCGAGCATTATCGATGACAGCCGTTCTCGCTTCATGAGCAGAGCATATATCTCCTTTACGGTTTCCAAGTAGTTCTCTTTCATTGTATATGTCGTTTTGCGTTATATTATTCCCATGTGTTGCATAAGGAAGTATGCGTTTAGGTTGTGGGCGGTGCCTTTGCGCAGCTTGTAGTCAAATGTCAGATTGTCGCCCTCGATGTTTGCCTCAAAGCAGTAGGACGATATGTTTTGAGGATACTCTTCGGCCAGAACGCCTAATGCCAGATCGTGGGTTGCGAGCAATCCCGATACCGGCAGCTTAATGAGTTTCTTTATAAGTCCGAGCGACCCTCGCTGCTTGTCGGCTGAATTGGTTCCGCGAAGTATCTCGTCGAGCAGGATGAACATACGTTGCCCGGTCGATGCGCTTTCGACTACCGATTGCAGTCGCTTCAGTTCGGCAAAGAAGTAGCTTTCGCCATCGGCGAGCGAGTCGTTGGTACGTAATCCGGTGAACAGCATCGTTGGTGAGAATGTCATAGCCTTTGCCGCCACGGGTGCGCCCGTCATCGCCAGAAGATAGTTTATGCCGATTGTGCGAAGATAGGTGCTCTTGCCGGCCATGTTGGCTCCCGTGATTATGATGAAGGAGTGGGGTGTCATGGGCGGCAGGGGATTGTTGACGCGCGATGATTTGCCTATGAGCGGATGACCCATCTCTGTGGCTTCCATTATCACCTTGCCGCTGCGGTCGATTTGCGGATAGGTATATTCCGGATTCTCGAAGTCGAATGTAGCGAGCGCCGACAGGGCATCGATTTCGCTCAGTGTGTCATACCATGAATCGAGATGTCGGCCGTAACGTTTCATCCATCGGTCGACATTGGATATGACGCGGTAGTCCCATAGCGATGTGCCGTTAAAGAGCAGATAACCCACGGCATTGTAACGCTGGTCAAGTGACTTTAGCTCCTTGGCGAGTTTGGCGATCAATGTCGACGCTTCGGTGCCGTCGACATTCAGTCGCTGCTGTAATTGTTGAAGTAACGGTGAAGTGAACTTCGATTCTTCAATGTGTCTGAACAGGTCGACACGTGATGTCAGCGAACTCACTGTTTCGGTGAGGCGTGAGTGCAGCCGGCCGATGCGCTTGGCTCCAAGGGCCGACAATCCCAGGAATGAGAGGAATGTCCAAAGACACCATGATGACGCTATCACATCGAGATAGCTTAGCACGGCCGTGGTAATGAATATCGGGAACGCCGCATAGCTGAGGACGGTCAAGGCTACAGGCTGGTTTATAGGCGGAATGGCGACAGACGATGCTGATCCGCGACTGTCGGCGAGGTTGCTTTCGGCCATTCGTCCCGATACCTGCATGGAGTCGCGCAGCGATGTCATGTCCGATAGCTCCATTATTGCCTGTTGCCGCCTGATTATGTCGTCGGCATCAAGGTCGGGAGTCATAAGCCGGTGGGCGAGTTTGTCGCTGCCTCCCGGTGTTGCTGTTGAGTCGAGCAGCGAGAAGAGTGATTTGTCGCCAAACACATCGAGGTCGTAGGTGTAAGGGTGGTTGCTGTCGATGTAACGTTCTCCTCGCGGAAGCCCCGATAGATTGCCGTCGAGCACCCGTAGGCGCGACTCGGCAAATTTCAGCAAGGCTTCTTCACGCAGCCGATGCGTGATCACATTGTCATGCCACTTTACAAGCACAAGAAACAGCATGACCGACACCGCTATCGCTATAATCATCGCCGTGGCATCGTGTCGCAACATGATGCCCAGCACTATTGCCGCGATGAATACGGCAACTCTCAGCCATGATATGAGTCGGCCTTTTCGTGAGAGTGAGGCGATCATGTCACGGGCTTGTGTCGATAGGGCGGTGTAATGCTTTCGGGCTGTCACGGTTGTGCGGTGTTATTTGAAAAGAGGCCGCGTCATGGTTGACGCAGCCTCTTGGTTATGCGCTGTTGTAATTGTTACTCTTTTGTAGCTTTGGCTATGGAGCACTTTATTGACTCAAATATGTCGTCGATGCTTCCCGAGCCGTGTATGGCGTGGTACTTGCCTTCCTGCTTGTAGTAGTCGCGCAACGGCGATGTCTGGTTGTGATACACTTCAAGACGCTTGTTTATGGTTTCGAGATTGTCGTCGCTGCGTCCCGATTCCTTGCCGCGCTTGAGCAGGCGGTCGACAAGTTCGTTGTCGTCAACTTCAAGTCCCACTACGGCGTGTACCTTTGAGTTGCGGTCGGCCAACATCTTCTTCAGAGCCTTGGCCTGGGGTATTGTGCGAGGGAATCCGTCAAATATGACTCCGTTTTCAGCCTCGGGGTTGTTGTCGAGCACGTTTGCGAGGATGTCGACCATAAGTTCGTCGGGAATAAGTTTGCCCTGTGATATGTAGCTGTCGGCGATTTTACCAAGTTCAGTTCCTCGTGCTATGTGGTCACGCAGAACCTCACCGGTCGAGATGTGGAAAAGACCGTATTCGTCGATAAGTCTTTCGCTTTGGGTGCCTTTGCCGCTTCCCGGCGCACCAAAAATTACTACGTTGAACATTTTGATCTGTTTGGTTATGAATAGATATTTGTAATAGCCTATAAATTGTCGTCGTGCAACACGTATATGTCACGCAGGTTTCGTGCAAGTCCGTCAAGGTCGAGTCCGAATCCTATTATAAATTTGGGCGGGATGGCAAATCCCACATAGTCGGGATTCACTTCACACTGCAGTGACTCGGGCTTGAAGAGCAGTGTTGCGATGCGTATCGAGGCGGGGTTTTTCTCCTTGAGGTCGGCCACGAGTTTTTTTATTGTGTTGCCGGTGTCGATTATGTCCTCGACAACGATTACATCGCGACCTTCAAGATTTTCTGAAAGTCCGAGCACCTGCTTTACAACTCCGGTTGTCGATGTGCCCTCGTAGCTCTTAAGGCGGATGAATGAAATTTCAGCATCGATGTCTATCGCCCTGAACAGGTCGGCGGCAAACGGAAATGCTCCGTTCAGTACACACAGGAACAGCGGTTGCTTTCCTGCGTATTGCTTGTTTATCTCGCGGGCAATCTCGGCTATGCGATTCTGGATTGTATCATTGGTTATGTAGGGCTCAAATGTGAGTCCTTTATAGGTTACCTGGTCCATTATACAATATTGTTTGTGCAAATTTAGCGAAAATATTCCTTTCGTTATGTGGGTTTGCGGAAATTTTTGACGATTATCGTAAACAAAGCGATAAATACATTCAAGCATCCAATATATTTTGTACCTTTGTGTCTTTCAACGGGAACTATTGCTATTTGTTGAGTTCCTGAGGTAGCGTAAAGTTTAATGTCTTTTTTCGTAAGATGAAAATATTCACCAATGAACAGATAAGGTCGATTGACCGATATACTATAGAGAACGAGGGCGTTACTTCGCTTGAGCTCGTCGAACGGGCAGCTACCGCGATAGCCTGTGAACTTATTTCGCGATGGCGTCCGAGTCATCGTATATGTATCTTCGCCGGTCCCGGCAACAACGGTGCCGATGCGCTTGCAGTAGGGCGTATGCTCATCGAGCAGGGATATAATGTGGAGATATTCCTTTTCAATATATTCGGTAAACTTAGCGATGAATGTGCCTACAATCGCAAGCGCTTGTTGGAGATTGACAATGCCGACTTCACCGAGGTGGTGGGCGGAAACTTCCAGCCGCCGGATTTGTCGTCGGATGTAGTTGTGCTTGACGGTCTTTTCGGATCGGGACTTCGTGAGCCGCTTACCGGTGGCTTCCAGTCGTTGGTTAGCTACATCAATGGATCGGAAGCTTATGTCGTGTCGATTGATGTGCCTTCGGGACTGTTTGGCGAGTGGAATGAAAATGTGTTGAGCCGTAATGTGGTTCATGCCGATTTGACACTGGCCATTCAATTTCCGCGCCTTGCATTCTTCATCGTTGACAACGCCGAATTCATAGGCGAGTGGAAGGTTCTCGACATTGAGCTGAGCCAGCAGGAGATAAAGAGCTCGCCCTACGACTACTTCCTTGTTGAGAAGAGCGACGCCCGCAATATGCTTCGTCCTCGCGGATTGTTTACATCTAAGGCCGATTTCGGCAACGCACTGCTTGTGGCCGGAAGTTACGGCATGATGGGCGCCGCCGTGATGGGTGCGCGTGCCGCGTTACGTTCGGGTGTGGGAAAACTTACCGTACATTCACCCCGATGCGGCTACAACATTCTTCAGGCATCGGTGCCTGAGGCCTTGTTTCAGGCCGACCATCACGACATAGCCATAACCGACATAACGCTGAAGCATGACTACAATGCTGTGGCTATAGGCCCCGGCATCGGCACTCACGATGTCACCAAAAAGGCGCTTGAGAGCTTCATCATATCCCACTCTTCGGGAAAACCTCTGCTGCTCGATGCCGATGCCCTGAACTGTATATCGCAGCGTCGTCACCTGCTTGACGCGCTTCCTCCGTTGAGCATAATCACGCCTCATGCTGGAGAGTTTGACCGTCTTTTCGGAGAGCACAACACCGCCGAGGAGCGACTGAAGACGGCGATAGAGCAATCGGCCTACTATCAGATTATAATATTGCTTAAGGGCCGTTACACCGCCGTTGTGCGTCCCGACGGCAAGATCTATTTCAACTCAAGCGGCAATCCCGGGCTTGCCACTCCGGGAAGCGGCGATGTGCTCACCGGCATTATAGCGTCGTTCATGGCACAGGGATATATTCCCGCTGTTGCTGCCACTCTCGGTGCATTTGTACACGGTTATGCCGGCGACATAGCAGCCGAGCGTCACGGCCGTTACGGTGTGCTTGCTTCGGATGTGGCCGAGTGTACCGGCCGCGCCATACGCGATATAATGCAATGATTTAACACTATTGAACTATAATGATAAAATGAAGACATATTTGCTATCACTTGCTTGCCTTGTGGGTGCCTCAATGGTTGCCTCGGGGCAAACAACCCAAAAATTCACGGCTACTAAAGCCAATGACTACGGATTGGTCTACTCGCTTCCTGTGACGGTGCTTGATGTGACAATCGAGGCCGAGCATGTGGTCAAGAAGCCGGGTGAATTTTATAAATATGCCAAGAAATATCTCAATGTGAGCGATCCGATATCGGAAATGTCGGAGTCGTGGACGGTTAAGCGTGTAATTGTCACGCCACGCGGTGTTGCCGACAGCAAGGAGCAGTATCTGATGCAGTTCAAGAGCGGACAGGCTCCATTCTTGATAATGGATGATGCTAATCTGCCTGTCGCCATAAATACCGAAGAGCTTAACCTGCCTGAACCGCCTGAACTTCCCGAACCGATGGAAGCTCAGCCTACGCCGCTCGAAACCCGTGCTGCAAGAGAGGTGATAAGCGAGGAGATGCTTCAGAGCCAGTCGAGCGCAAAGCGAGCTGAGCTTGCCGCTCAGCGTATATATGAGCTGCGACAGAGCCGTAACGACCTAATAACAGGTCAGGCCGACCAGATGCCGCCCGACGGAGAGGCCATGAAGCTTGTGATGGATCAGATTGCAGCTCAGGAGGCAGCCCTTACGGCAATGTTTATAGGCACCGAGCAGCGTGAAACTGATGTGCAGACTATAACATACCGCCCCGGCGATGAGGTGACCAAGGCCGTAATCGCGCGTATATCGGCTATTGACGGAATTGTCGGTGCCGACGACCTTTCGGGCGACCCTGTCACCATATCGATTCGCGTTACCGAGCGCGGCAAGATGCCTGTCAACGACAAGGGCGAGGAGAAGGAGTTTCCCAAGGGCGGGGTGGCATATTGCATTCCCGGCTCGGCTGATGTAAAGATTGATTTTGAAGGAAAGACATTTGTGAATAAGTCCTTTGAAATGGCTCAATACGGCATCGTGTTCGGACTTGAGCCCAAGATGTTCAGCGACAAAAAAGCTCCTGCCTATCTGCTGTTGGATCCTGTTACAGGTGGAATACGCGAACTGGGCACTAAATAGGTTGAAGTGTAAATGATTACGACAAAACGGCTTTGTTAAAAAATATTAATATAAACATGGCCGTTTTGTTGATATTAAAATTTTATATACATTTGCTAACATAAATCGGATACCAGTTGGAAAATCAACTCAAAAAATTTAGACTTTATTGATAATCCGATGATGAATTTCGTCGGACTTGACATATTTATTAGAAAAGGAAAGCAACAACAAATAAGTGAATCATAGGTTAGAAATCCGGCCGCGCGAGAGCGTATCCGGATTTTGTTTTTCCCCGTCCACAATCAGGGACTAATTGCAAAAAAGTATGCTGAAAGGTGTGGTATTAAGCACAATCTCAATGCATTATATACTTTCAAAGCTTTTCAGCATGCTGAAAAGGCGATTTGTGAGTCTAATTGCAAAAAAAGTATGCTGAAAGTGGTTGGCTTGTAGCGGATTTAGATTGGTGGTTTGGCGGAAAGACAGGGGGCCTGCCTTACCTGACTAAATGCAGTTATATCAAATAGTTGGATAGTTCCAAAGTTCAATAGTGTCGAATTAGTGCCAAATATCCGATGCCAGATTTTGGCTCTGACTGCTTGCCTCTGCAAGCAGTATCCAATCGCTACTGCGAAGTTAGTCGTTTTCCCGAGACGGACAAGTCCGAGAGTTCATTTTAGGGATTTCTAACACTTTGATTCACACTCCTTATAGCTGGCTTGTAGGTGTATATCTCTCAATATCGACAGCCGGGAGCTTGCTCCCTTTGGCGACAACCTCCACCATGAACGCATCGACATCCTCTTTTGTCATCTTCTTCCTTATGAAGGCATAATACAGGAAGTCGAGAGTTGTCAGATATGTAATCTGATTCAGACTGCAATACTCTTTTATATCCCTGAGGTTGCTGCTTCCAAGCACATCCTTATTATCACGGCAATACACCATGCAGGCGCTCTCACCCTTGCCCAACAACAATGTGTTGCGCAGCCGGGCATATTCAAACCTTGATTCTCCTTTCGGTTCAAACTTTACGTTGGTAATCCGAGCGGCAAAGAATGTCAGGGTATTGTCAATCTGTGTTTTCATCGCCCTGCTCACCGTCACCTCATCGTAAACCACATCCAGTATCAGGTATTGATACTCTGGGAATATGTCCGGCAACAGGCTGAACTGACCTGCCTTGACAACGTGGATTATCACATCGGCGTCAAGCACGATTTTAGTCTTCGCTGTCATTGATGCCGATTTTATGTAATAGTTCCATGTAGTGACCCTCGGAAATTTTATCCCCGTCGAAAAGTCGGCGGGCTTTCTCTCCGAAATCGCCTATGACAAGATTCTCATTGCCCGGTTCATACAGAGCCGTGTCATAGCCATACTCCCTTGCGGTTTTCTTAACCGGGTATTTCCTGAACGCATCTCGCTCATTGCGGTCAATCAGTTTCAGATCATACAGGCGGTTGAGCACTGCGGAATATGATACCGAGAAATAATGTCCGATACGCAACACAGATGCCAGCGACACCCGGCCTGCCATCAATTCATTGTCGGGAATCATTTGCCTCACACCGTCTGCCGGCATTAGAAACATCAGAGCAAAAGCATCGGCGCATTGCTCCACATCGTTTTTCTTGCCCTCGGCCATGCAGTTGTGTGGCATGGGATTCGGGTCGATATAAAGATGATAGAGTTCATGGGCGATGGTGAAATGCTGTCGACACCGGGGATGATTGGAGTTGACCAGCATAAAACGTCTGTCGTCGCTTTTGAGACTCATGCCCGAAAAATCATCTGACAACGGTCTGTAAATAGTCAGCACGTTCAGCTTAAATAGTAGGCTTTTGAGATTGACAGCCTCGCTGTCGCTCAATCCGGTCATCTGACGAAATTTGGAGACCTGACTCTCCACGAGATTCAATAACGACGCTTTCATCTTGCCTCAATCGCCTCCATTTTAAGATATGACTTTACAATATCTTTGAAGCGACGGATTTCAGCGTTATCTTCCGGCGCGATGCCCTCGATGCGGAACGCAGATGCAAGAATCAAGGCATCCACATTCTCGTTTTCCTCAAACAGCATCGTCATGTCGCAACCGAAGAAATCGCTTGCGTTCTCGATTACATCGTATGGCATCTCACGGTCACCCGATTCATAATTGCTATAAGCAGAGCGGGTAATGCCGAGAGCCTGTGCTACCTCATCCTGCGTATATCGGGCTGTTTCCCTGAGTTTCTTCAAGTTTCGTGCGATTGTCTTATCCATATCGTGTCTGTATTGTGTGGCAAAGTTGCTAAATTATTTTCATATTACAACGATTTGCCACGACATATTGTTGTAGTAATCCTTTATTTTGCTCTGACGAAAGCGGTGGGTGGCAAGGCTGTCTTGCTGTGTTGGAGGCGTAATGCCGGAAGATTTCAAGCACTTCCTTCAATTGAAAATTGACGAAGTCTTTTAAAATAAACTCGCCTTGAGTCAAATGCACCCCGGCATGAGCTTTGCAGTAGGCCAAACGCCGCTTAAAGGACGAGAAGAAAGCCAAAACCCCAAAAACCAAAAATTCACTAAAAGAATCGAGGGTGTGTCAAAATAGACGCGCCCTCGTGGACTTGGTCATCTTAATAAAACAACCCTTGCGGTTGCACTATCTCCTCTCCACGGGCGATAACATGCAACCCACAAGGGGTATCCTGATACATATTTCCTAACCACGGGTGACGCTACGCTCACCCGCGGTTACACACATGGAATGCCTTCGGCATACCATTATCCCGGATCAGCTGCAAGACATGGTTGAGCTGTTAAAAACTATCCGGGGAATAGATTATTTCTTTTTATCTGGATGATTCTTTTTGTATTGTTTATGGTAGTAGCCTCCGATTAGTCCTCCGATAATTCCTGCTACGACCGGGAGGTATGCGTAAAGTGGAAGATTCATAATTGTTTTGAATTTAAAGTTTTATAATTAAATGATTTATATAGTCTTGTGAGTATTAGGGTTGGGCATTAACCATTATGTATTATTCCCCAGGCCCGATGTTTAAAGGGATTTGTATTGCTTGCGGCATTTTATGTACTGAAAAAGGAATACAAAGCCACCGGCCATAAGCGAGCGAACAATGAGCGGATATGTTTCCATATCATAAAATAGTGAGCAAACAAAGCAAAAACATGACAATATAGAGAAATATCGGCACAGCACTTTACTTCGACATTTCTCAACTACATATCTTTGTATCAAGCCGGGATACTCGGCGTTGTAGGACTTGATCGACATTTTTAGAACCAACGGATAGAGGCCGGCGCAAATAAAAGTGAGTGCCAAGCCGATACTCGCAGTAATAAAATATGGAGTAGAAAAGTAGTGATCTATATCGCGACCGCCTATCAAGTCTATGACAATTGATAGAATTAAAATCGCGGCGATTATCACGAAATATTCAAGGCATATTTTTAATCCATAAATAAGACTCTCTTTCATGTCATTAATCATTGATTCATGATGTAAAGTTACTAAAATAATATCTCGTGTCAAATTAAATCATCTCTTACATTCAAAATAGGTTGCGGCAAGAGCGTCGATGAGGTTGAAGCGTGTGTGAAAAAGTTCGGATATCCTTGCCGACATATCTTTGTTGCGACAATCGCTTTTAAATAGATTGTCCTGCATCGTTTTAATTTTCAGAATGTCGTTTTCGTGTTCAAGCTTGAGCAGTTGGTTTCTTTTATTCATGAAAATATACGCTGCAACACCTGATATAGCCAACAGCATGGCAATGAATATGGCTATATTGGTGCGATTTCGTGCTTCGGCGGCCTCGATTCGGGCATTTCTCGTAGCGGAATCATATTTGAGGTTGAGGGCAAGGCTGCTTTCTTCAAGCTTGCGCTCTTTCATCGTATTGCCTGCTGCGATGTTACGTAGGCTGTCGACTCTTGCAAGTTCGGCTTTGCGCCCCATTTTCTCAAGAATATCATACTCGACATTACGGCAAAGGGCTTCATCGGTATTGTTGCGAGGAAGCTTATTAGCCTGTTGTATCAGCATATATGCACTGTCGAGTTCGTTTATGTGGTAATAGGCATGCGCCCAATGCGCAAGAGTATTGACTGAAATATTCTTTCCGTCATATATCGAATGCCATATATCTATTGCCTTTCTTGATTGTCGGTCAGAGTCGTAACACCTTGCCAGTTGGTCAAAAAAGAATATTTTGTAACTGTCGTGTGCATTGGCTATCACCTCCGGTTCCATTGCAATAAGAGAATCGAGCGCTGAGCTGTAATCTCTTTTAGCCACATATCCTCCTACAATGGCCATGCGCGCATCACGGATCTTATTTTGCCAATTCAATTTCCTGAATATTGCAAGTGCCTTATCGGCATAATGTTTGCTTACTGTGCCGTTAAATCCTTGCTCATATACATTTGAAAGGAAAAGATATATTATCCCAAGGTCAACATTGTCGTTCAACTGTATGGCTAAAAATTCAGCATCCTTCAACAACTCAATACGGGTACCGGATTTCCTCTACGCTTGGCTTCAGCCGACTTGGCAATCAGCCATTTTACTTCATTTTCATCAAGAGCACCTGTAAATATCTTGTCGCCTTCGGCAATTCCTGTCGAATCAAGCGGAAACTGATTGCCATAGATTAATCGTGTGTAGAGGTACAACAATTGTTGTCGTGCTATTTGGTCTTCTGACATATTTGTAGTGTCCATGTAAACCAATATTGCAACGGTAGAGTCGGGCTGTTCGATTATAAGCGATTCCGCTTGTGAGAGTTGTTTTTCGGCACTGTTATCGGAGCAAGCAGCAAAGATGCTTGTAAAGAGCACAATCACAAGCATGCCGAAAAGCGAATATAAAGTGTTGATGTTTCTGTCGTTCATTCGATGCAAGAGGCTCACTAATAGCCGACTCAATAGCAAAGGTAACAATAATTGCCGATGCAAGGGACATTAAGAGCCGTTAATATTTATTGTCGGACCGGCTCTAATGCCTTCAATCATTAACGTAGAAGCCCCGACATCACTGCCGAGGCTCCACATCTTGCATGAATTAATAAGTTTAGAATCGTGATTTTTCAGAGTTGCCGGCTCCTGTGCCGCGGTAGCGGTCGCGGGTCGTATTGAAGCGATATTGGAGAGTTAGCATCACCGATCGACCCGGAGAGAAATTTTTCTGAACAATGTGTACTGCGTCATTATACATAATCGCGTCATTCTGCGAGGAGTTGAACATATCCTTTGCTTCGAGGGTCACGCTTAATGTGTTGTTGACAAAACCTTTGTATATCTTGGCGTTGACATACCAGGGAGTATTGGAGAGTTTCATATTGTTGTCCCATTGAGTTGTCATAAGCTGTGCATCAACATTCAGCCAGATGTCGAGTGGAAGATGCACGGCGTTCTGCCACTGAAAAAGGAAGCCCGGAGTGTTCATTTTCATCGGTTTGCCGTTGACGGGTAGGGTGAGCCATTGCTTCATTACGCCTATATTTACGCGTGGCTGCCATATACCGACATTGAATTGTCCTCCCGCGAATGCCTGAAAATAGTGACGGCGGTCGAGATTGGCAGTCCTGATAATGGTAGCCTCTCCGTCGGGACCGTAGGGCTCGGTGGTGTGGTACACGCCGTCCTTGAAGTAGGTGTAGGATAACTGAGCGAAGAACTGACTCCACTGTGCCACATATTCCAATGTCTGCATTTTTGTCGGCTTCAGATAAGGATTCCCCGTTTCAAAAGTGAGGCGGTTGATGTAGCTGACGGCCCCATCGAGTTGTCCGTAGCCGGGGCGTACTGTCTTTCCCGAATAGTTCAAGCCCATTCTGACCTGACCTATCTTCGTGGCGACATTAAGCGAGGGGAATAGATTGTCGTAGGTTTTGCTTTGGCCGTCGCGGAGTTGGCCCATCTCGTAATAATTAAATTCTACATGTTCGTAACGCAGTCCCACCCCGATATTGAAGCGGCCTAATTGCTGTGCGATCTCCACAAATGCGGCGATGTTGCTTTCGTCCACTCGGTTGTCGGCATCAGGCACTTCGGTGATGTTGGCTGTAAAGATGTTGGTAGTGCGTGTACAGGTATATTCTTCGCCCGCCTGTAGACGGCCGTGCCATAGCGGATGACTCACTACGAGCTTTTCGGCAAACATGCGGTTGTGGTTGATTGAGAGAGTGTTGACCGTGCGGTCTTCTCCCATTTCGCTGAGTTCGTCACTCAATGAAAGCTCCCGACTCTTATACCACAGATAATCAGCATTAAAATCGATGGATAACTTGCCTGCTTGCCCGTTGTAATACAGGTTGACATAGTGTCGCGGTAAGGCCGTGGATCTATTATTGACATCGGAGTCGTAACAGTCAATCAAAATGCCGTTTTGCCACACTTCGCTTGGAATGGTGCCTGTGGAGTGGTGACGGTTCCAACTGTTCTGATAATATGCGCCGATACTGTGGCGGTCATTGAACATGTAGGAAAAGCCGATTTTTCCGGTCATGTCGTTGTAGAACTGTTTGCCGATTGTTTGAAATGCCTGATTGTAAGTTCCAATTGAGGTTGTCGTGGTCATTTCATTAGAACGGTTGTCGCGATTATCGCCGTACCACCATCCATAATTGGCAAACAGTTCGAGCCCGCGTGTGCGATATTTCACATCGATTGAGTTGCCTGTGCGGAAATAGTGCTGAAAGCCGTTGTCGATGCGGATCGTTCCGCTGAATCCATCGCCTTTCGGAGGCTTGGTGCGTATCAGAATTACTGATTTTACATTTGCCGCATAGGCCGCACCGGGATTGGTTATCACCGATACATTTTTCATATCCTGTGAATTCAGTTGGGCAAGTTCCTGACGGTCGTTTACCTTGCGTCCGTTGATATAGATTTCGGGAGTTCCTTTGCCGAAGACTTCCAGCGTGCCTCCGTTGTCAACGACCATGGGAATACGTGCCAGCACATCATTGGCGGTTCCGGCTATGGCGAGTGAGGTGCCATCGATGTCGGTAACGAGTGCATTGCCTTTCATCGTAGTGGAAGGGCGTGTGACACTCACTACAACTTCTCGGAGCGTCACGGTTGTGGGGACAAGTTTAATTGTGCCTAAGTTGCCGGAATTTGGTATAGATGAGGTGTATGTTTCGTAGCCTACAAAAGATATTTTGGCGGTAAGCTTGCCTTGGATGTAGGTGTTCAATGAAAAGGCTCCGGCAGTATCGGTTACCGTCCCTGTCACGTAGATTGAGTCGTGATATAACACTACGTTTACGTAGTCGAGCGGAGTCCCGTTTTCTCCGACCACTAAGCCTCTTATCTCACGGCAAAAAGCTGTAGTCACTGCTGTCATAGCAATGATGAGCGTGATAATCCGTTTCATATTGCCTATTTTAATCGTTTTTTAAGTTCAATGAGAGCATCAATCATGCTCCCGTCCATGTCGATGCCTTTTTCTTCCAACTTGTCACTTATCATTTGCTTGGTGTCGCCAAGGACATTGGAGTCGAGCTCTTCCCATGTGTAAACCTCCGAGCAGTCATCGTTGGTGGTGACGCGTGCATTGTGTTCAACTTTATTGCCGGTTGAGTCGGTGACATAGTATATGATTACAGCTTGGAATCGGTTGTCGTCGAGGGCGCGTACATCGGATTTACCAATGTATTCTACATTGGGAATAGAGTCAAGACGCGATAGCGTAGCTTGTTCGAGATTTCGGTCTTTTAAATCTCCTTTGCCGGTTGAGCATGAAGAGAGGAGGATAGAAGCCATCAAAAATGCGATGGCGAGGATGGTGATTTTTGATTTCATTTTACATCAGTTTTTAGTGATTCTTTTCTTTGTGAGCAAAGCGTCTTGCGACTATTACTGATGCAAAATTACATCTGAACGGATTTTAACTGCAAATGTGAAAGTCTTAATACGAAAGATGCAACATGCTGAATATCAGTGGTTGCATCTTTTAAAACTTTAAATGAAGTGTTGCGCGATTTAAATGACCTCTTAACTTTGCAGGAATCTTACGATGTCCTCCTTCTCGGGCACTCCGAGCTTCTTTCTTATCGAGGATTTCCTGACATAGACAGTCGATGTTGTCTGTCCGGTTATCACGCTTATCTCCTTGGTTGAGAAACCGGCTACCATAAGCACGATTATCTGTTCCTCCTTCGGGCTGAGGATGTCACCGTACTTGCCGTGGAGTTTTCCGTAAAATCCCGAATAGAGGTTGTCGATCATTCCGAATACATTTCCCCAGTCTACAAGCTCGCCGTCGATTTTCCCGTCAATGGACGATATTTTGCGCAACATTTCACGATTTTGCTCCGTCGGAGTTTCGGCAACCATCTTGATGATGCCGAGCTGCTTGAGCATGGCGCTGCGCAGCACCGACGAATCGGCAATCTCCGATTCGCGTGTCGCGGGTGCCGAGCGATACTCGTCGACCATTTTCTGCAACGCCTCGATGCGTTCTTCATTTTCACGCTCACGTTGGCGGTGAATTATGATAATCCACAAGGCGCCCGCCAATACCAAGAGCGTCACAAGACTTATTATCAGGATTATCACCGTCTTGTGTTCGCTTTCAGCTTTCAGAGCCAAAGCCCAGTTCTGCTGATGTAACGCACCGCGCTCCGACTCCCACTGCGAGGCTTTCATGCGGTTGTAGCGTTCGCCCTGGCGGTTGTTGAGGCCGTTTATGTGCATCAGTTTGATGCGGCCGGTCTGCGTGAAGTCAATTATGGCATGGAGCAGGTTGCTGTAGCTGCGGAAGTAAGTATCGTCGTCACCTCTTAATTTTATTGCCAAACTGTCGGCCAATGCAAGGTGTCGCGATGCTCGTGTTATATCGCCGGAGTTCAGTGCATTTATGGCATACTGAAAATGAAGATAGTCGGCGGCTCCGTTATCAGGCCCGGCTTTTCGGAATATCTCTTCTATAAGCGCGTCGCTTTCGGCGCTCCTGCTTTTTTCGGTCAGCAACTGTGCCCGTTCAAGTTCAAACATGAAATGCTTGTCGCCCCAGTTGTGATTGCGTGCATAGTCTACAAGTTGGTCCAAAAGATAGAGGGCGGAGTCCGTTTCACCTGCGTATTCGTATGCTGTTAAAAGCATATAGTTGGCCTCGATTTTTCTCAGGGAATCCGTTTCGAGTTCATGTAGCTTTTTCGCGTATGGGATGAGCTGTTGTCCCTGATATTCCGACGCTCCGAGCATTACGCGTATTCTGAGCGTCTGAGTCATTAAAGAATCGGGCACATCGGGCAATCCGGCAAGGGAATCGAGCATGGTCATAGCTCCGGGAGTGTCGCCGACCCAGAATTTGTACCAGGCCAGGACGATGCCGCTTCTGATGTCCCTCACCAAGTCTTTACCGCGATAATAATCATGAGCATATACTATAAGAGAATCTCCAATCATTGAACGGTTGCGCTTCAGATGTCCGTATCCTTTAATGAAATGGTATTTTGCCCGTAAGGAGTCTATTTTAAGTTCGGAGGCATCGATTGCATCCAGCATTGACAATGCGCTGTCAGGATTGCTCAGCATCATCTTTTCGGCTTGGTCAATCTCTTTATCGTATTGTGACATTGACTTCGAGCATGAAGCAGTGCCTAATGCGACAATAGCTACTAATACATATATAAGTTTTCTCATTATTCGGGTTCCTCCGTAGTCTTAACCTTGTTGCAGGCTATGCAGAAATCATTGGATTTTTATTCCGCATTGGATGTTCAAGTACAAAATTACGAAAAATCGGCGACACCCCGGTCATACAGTCTGATTATATTGCTCTAAAAGTCTTTTTATTTATATATGCCCGACGAAATCGATACTCAGTTATAGATTAAATGTGAAGTATGGTCGGCAAGCTGACGAATTGTGCTGTAAATCGCTGATTTACCGATTGCTTTTCGTATATTTGCAATTACAACTAAGACACCAATGAACGAAATAGACAACAACATTAGCAACTTGCGGCCTGATAGTGAAAATGAAATCATTCTCTATCAGCCTGATTCAACTCTGTCATTGGATGTCAGAGTTGAGAATGAAACCGTGTGGCTCACACAGGCGCAGATGACAGAACTGTTTCAAACCACAAGAAACAACATCACTCTACATATCCGCAATATATTCAAGGAAGGAGAATTAGAGGAATCTTCAGTATGTAAGGAATCCTTACTAACTGCTGCCGACGGCAAAAGATATAAGACCAAGTTCTATTCGCTTGATGTCATAATATCAGTTGGTTATAGGGTAAAATCAATACGTGGCACTCAGTTCCGTCAATGGGCCAACAAGGTATTGAAAGATTATCTATTGCGAGGTTACAGCGTCAACCAGCGACTTCTTTATATGGAAAGCCGCATTGACCACCGCCTGTTGGAGCATGATAAAAGGCTCGATGACCTGACTGGCAAGGTCGACTTCTTCCTTAAGACATCGTTGCCTCCCCGAGAGGGCGTTCTTTTCGATGGACAGATATTCGATGCATACGTTTTTGTCTGCGACCTCATAAAACGAGCCCGTAAACGCATCGTCCTTATTGACAATTATATCGATGAAACAGTTCTGACTTTGCTGAACAAGCGCAATAGAGGAGTCCTTGCTACTGTATATACAAAGAGGATTGACGATAATTTGCGTCTGGATATAGAACGGCATAATGACCAATATAAGCCTGTAAATGTGCGCACAGCCTATAATATTCATGACCGCTTCTTGATTATAGACGATACTCTTTACCATATAGGAGCATCCATAAAAGACCTCGGCAAGAAACTTTTTGCGTTCTCCCAAATGGAAACCTCTCCGAATGTAATCCTCGACAATATCTGAGCTCGCAATCACGAAAGACAGACAACCCTGACATCACTGCCGAGGTTACCTCTCTTTGTCTATGTATGATCAAGCTGTCTATTAAGTTCAAATAGACAAGTTATTTGAATTTGCAAATTGTCAGCGTGTCAGCCTGAGTCGCGTTTGACTTTTGTAATGCTTTGATTTGGACATCAGCCATTCCAGACTGACGATATTGCTCATAACCCCGTGTCGTAACGACAACCCTTTTCTCTAAACTGCATGAGTTAAAGACAAGTGACAATACTATGATCAATACGATTTTCATCATGTCATTTATTAAAGATTACTTTCCGGTACCGAAGCGCGAAGTGTCGATGCTGTTGCTCTCTTTGGGTTTGAAGCCGTTGAACCGCCAGATGAATGTCAGTTTGAAATTTCGTGTCATGTCATGAACCTTCATTCGGTAGTCCTGACCTGCATGGCTGATGGTCATAGTCGGCGACCATTTGTTGAATATGTCATCTTCCTTCAAATCGAGTTCACAGCAACGCTTTTTCCCGAACAGCCATTTTACTCCGGCGTCTATTTTCCATATAGCCGACAAGTCGGCTATGCCTTGCAATGATGGAGATATGTAGCTGAAATCAATCGATACAGATACAGGGCAATTTTGGCTGAACTTGAATGAATTGGTAAGAGAGCCATAAAATATCCATTTGCTGTTGTCAAAGCTGATGTCATGAAAATGATTTGCCTTGGCGCGCCGATTCATAATGTTTGCTGTAGCCGTGGCGTTCCAGATATATCCCACTCCGAAAGGCGCATTAAGATTAAGTCCTGCCACTCGCTCATAGTTCATGTTGATGGTCTGATATATTAGATTCAGAGCATCGGGCGACTGGTAAGGTAATTGCACCATCGCTTTGTCACCATATTGAAAATACAGTGTCGCTACATATTTCTGTCGAAGAATGTAGTTGAATTGCGCGTCATATTGGATATAAGGTTGTAGCTTAGGGTTTCCTATGATTGTTGAGTAGTCGTTGATGTGGCTCGTACCGCCATGCAGTTCCCAATATGATGGATAAATGCGCTGGGCGTCGAAATTGAGTTGGAATATGCTTTTAGGCGTTTTGTAATATGTGGCTCCAAGCTGAGGGATAAAATTCCAGTTGTGCTGATATTTGTTGTGATAATATTCGCCCTTTGCCGAGGCATTGAATGTCAGTCCCCAGTCGAACGACCGTTGGGTACCAACGTAAAAACTTGCCACATCCTCGTTGAGAATATCATCGAAATCAGGATTATCGGCCATACCAACAATGCCATAGTGTTGCGAACTGTGGTCTTTAGAGTGCTGATACTCCGCTCCATAGTTAAGCTGCCATTTGCCGAACTGATGCTCTTGGTCGACATACACATGCCATCGGTTTATGTCCTGACGGTTTTCCGAGCCAAGCAGATAATCAGTATCCTTAAACAATGACTGGGAACGGTTTTCAGAATAACAGGTATAGTCGCCGCCAACAGTCATACCGAAAGGTGCGGCGTAACGAAGGGCGATGTTATGATAGCCAACAGGCGACAGCATATTATATGCATTCGTATAGTTACCCAAGGTGCCCGATGAAAGATTCCAACTCTTTGAATCGGAGACAATCTGACCGTTATAAGTAAGTTTGAGCGTCTTCCATGATGCGGAGGCGAATATGGTATTGCTCCAGTTATGACCGATGCGCCGCATATCGTCCTCAATAATTGTGCGCTTGCCGTCATATAGATGATTCGACCAAGTTTCCTCACGGCTCCACGATTTATTGCTAGTTAGTCCGTAGTTCAAATCAAAAGACCAGTCTTTGATTGCGTATGTTGCTGCAAGAACGCCCCCATAAGAGCCGTAATGTGCTTGGTTGTATCCGGCTCTGACCTGTCCTTGCAGACCGTCGAGAGGCGTGGGCGTTTTCAGCACTACGTTGATTACGGCGCCGTTGACATGATATTTTGCCGGAGCCGAGTACATCACCTCGACATTCTTCAGCCTGTCAACGGGTGTGGTATAGAGCAGTTGATAAAGATTCTGGAGCGGCATATTGGCCAATTCGCCATTGAGAATAATGGTAACATTGGATGCGCCCGTGAGCCATATCATGCCGTTGTTATTCATTACACCGGGCAGGTAGCCAAGGGCTTCGAGGATATTGTCTACAGGCTTGTCCTTGACTATACCCGGTAAGTCAACGATCATGACGCCGTCCTCTGCTCTGACCTGTGGTTTCTCGACATTGACGACAACCTCATCGAGTTGTCGAGAGGAGATGGTATCAGGTGTTTCCGTCTGGGCCGAAGCACACATGGCGCATAGCAATGCGATAATGAACGTGGCTGCTTGTTTCATATCCATGTCTTTTTGTTTGGTTTCTGATGCAAAATTACAGGCGTGTGGCACTACTTATGCAATCCTCAACCTTATTTAGTCTTAAACGCTCCCTTATTTAGACTTAAATGCCTGGTGTATAATGAAAATGCGCCGACTTTTCGCGTTGCAGCATCGCTGCTATCGTGGGGCGGGCAGGGCATAAATAGAAAGCCCTGTGAGCGAGTCGCTTACAGGGCTTGCGGAGAGGACGAGATTCGAACTCGTGGTAGGATTGCTCCTACGTCAGTTTAGCAAACTGGTGGTTTCAGCCACTCACCCACCTCTCCATGCTGAAGTGTCTTTTCTGACTTAGCGGTGCAAAGTTAGTCAGAAGATTTTAATTTTGCAAACTTTTCAATGCTAAAAGTTTCCCACAAATTGGCCTCAGTTTACAATATCAGGCTTAACTATCAGTGGCACAATGTCAAGTAAGTTATCAACAATGTGCTGTGGCCGGTTTATTGCCGGGAATTTATCCCATTCCTGCCGATGAATGTTGATGCCCGATGTGTCGGCGAGGGCTATTGTTGTCCAATTATGCCGGTTGGGCCACACGAAATCCTTGGCGGGATTGTCGCCTATATAAGTGTATTCATTATCGGACCCCGCTTGCGCTACCAGTAGTTCAAATGGCTTACCTGACAGCTTGTCGCCTCCTACGGCTTCCGATATTATTATGTTTTCGGGTTTCACTATTCGGTTCAAGCCAAGAGCCTTGATCTTGTTGTTCTGCGATGTCACGCGCCCGTCGGTTATTATGGCCAACTCTACGTTATGTGCCTGGAGCATTTCGATTGTGCGCTTCGTGTCGGCCGATAACTTAAGGGTGGGGGGATGATTGCGGTAGGTGTCGACAAGCCACGCTACATCTTCGGTTATGGGTATGGCGGTGTGGGATATGTAACGCAAAAGGTTGTCAAAAGGATTGCCGGCCGACATCATGGCTCCAACCATAGCATCGTAATCGAGCGCATAGCGATGCGACAAATCTCGGGCTATGTAGCTGAATGCCGACACGACATAGTCATGCTCGTGATATAGGGTGTCGTCAAGGTCAAATACGGCAATTCGGTGGCGTGACATCATCCTCGTAATATGCGGTGCAACTCATCGATTACGCGTGATATCTGCTCGTCGGTAAGCACCGATCCGCTCGGTAGGCACAGTCCGGTTTCAAACAGGTGTTGTGACACATTGCCGCCGTAGTAGGGAGCGTCACGGAATATGGGCTGCATCTGCATCGGACGCCACAACAGGCGAGTTTCGATTTTGGCATTCAACATTGCCACTCTCACATCCTCGGGTGTAAATCCGGTGGCCGGGTCGATTAGTATAGTCGATAGCCAGAAGTTTGAGTCAAACTCTTCAGTGGGATTGCATTGCACTGTCACTCCGGCGAGATTGGAAAGTCCCTCTTTGTACAATTGGTGTATAGCACGACGACGCGCCACACGCTCAGGCAGAACATCCATCTGGCCACATCCTACACCTGCGCTGACATTGCTGAGGCGGTAGTTGTAGCCGATGTGCTCGTGATAGTAGTAGGGGCGGTTTTCTCGTGCCTGCGTTGCGAAGAACAGCACACGACGGGCCGACTCTTCATCGGGGCATATCAGTGCGCCGCCTCCCGATGTGGTTATTATCTTGTTTCCGTTGAAGCTCAATGCTCCGTAGTTGCCGATGGTGCCGCATTTCTTTCCGTGATATTCCGACCCGAGGGCTTCGGCGGCATCTTCCAATACGGGTATGCCGTAGTGAGCGGCTATCTCGATTATTTCATTCATCTTGGCCGGCATTCCGTAAAGATGAACCGGAATTATGGCCTTGGGATAGCGTCCCGTGGCGCGGTGACGGGCCACAATGGCCTCCTCCAGTGCAGCTGGCGACATGTTGTAGGTGTCGGGCTCGCTGTCTACAAATACGGGGTGTGCGCCTTGATAGCATATAGGGTTGGCGCTTGCCGAGAATGTAAGCGCCTGGCATATCACCTCGTCGCCGGCCTCGACTCCGAGCACAACCAGTCCAAGGTGCAGTGCGGCCGTGCCGGCACTTAAGGCCACGATTTCCTTATTGCCGCTTAAATAGTTTTCCAGTCGTCGTTCAAATTCATCGACATTGGGCCCGAGGGGCACTACCCAGTCGCCCACAAATGCCTTGTTGACCCATTCTATTTCGGTTGTGCCTATGTGAGGCAGCGATAACTTTATCATTTCCATAATAAATGCGTTTTTACAGTCATTTACCAATGCAGTGGTACTCAAATCCCTCCTCGGCAAGTTCGGCTGGATCGTATATGTTGCGTCCGTCAACGATTATGTTGCCGCGCATCACCTTGTGCAGTACGTTCCATGACGGTACTCTGAATTGCTTCCACTCGGTCATCAGTGCTATTGCGTCGGCATCCACTGCCGTGTCATACATGTCGAGGGCATACTCGATGCGGTCGCCCAGTCGTCGGCGTGCTTCGGGCACGGCCACGGGGTCGTAGGCCACGACGGTGGCTCCGGCTTCGAGAAGCTTCTCGATTACAACAAGCGCGGGAGCCTCGCGCATGTCGTCGGTTTCAGGCTTGAAGGCAAGTCCCCACATGCCTATGCGTCGGCCTTTAAGGTCGCCTAGGGCATCTTTAAGCTTACGGAACACGATTGATTTTTGGAGTTCGTTGACCTCCTCGACAGCCTCAATTATGCGCATCTTGTAGCCATGCTCCTTTCCTGTGTGTATTAGCGCCTTTACATCCTTGGGGAAGCATGAACCGCCGTATCCGCAGCCGGCATAGAGGAACTTGTTGCCTATTCTCACATCGGTGCCTATGCCTTTGCGCACCATGTTTACATCGGCACCCACAAGCTCACACAGGTTGGCTATGTCGTTCATGAACGATATGCGTGTCGCCAGCATTGAGTTGGCTGCATATTTTGTCATCTCGGCCGATGCGATATCCATGAATATTACGCGGAAATTGTTGAGCAGAAACGGACGATAGAGGCGCTCCATTACTTTGCGTGCGCGGTCACTCTCGATGCCTATTACTACGCGATCGGGCGACATGAAGTCCTTTATCGCGGCTCCTTCTTTTAGAAATTCGGGGTTTGAGGCCACCTCAAAGGGAACCGACATACCACGCTCGGCGAGCTCTCGGTTTATCTCGGCCTTTATTTTGGCTGAAGTGCCCACCGGAACCGTGCTTTTGGTTACGAGTATGGTGTATTTGTTGATGTTGCGGCCGAATGTGCGCGCAACATCAAGCACATATTTCAGGTCGGCGCTGCCGTCCTCGTCGGGAGGCGTGCCCACTGCGCTGAACACTACTTCCACCTCGTCAAGGCACTCTTTAAGGTCGGTGGTGAAATGCAGTCGCCCTTCTTTCACGTTGCGTGACACCAGGTCGTCGAGTCCGGGCTCATATATGGGTATTGTGCCGTTGATGAGGTTGTCGATCTTACGCTTGTCGATGTCGACGCATGTCACATCAATGCCGACCTCGGCAAAACAAGCACCCGATACGAGGCCTACATATCCGGTTCCTACAATTGCTATTTTCATATTCAGCTATAATTTGATGCAAAATTAATGAATAAAATTAATAAATGGGGATGTTGATATTAATAGGTTTGGGGCAAGTGCTACATTTTTTGTCGCATTACATACTTAATGGCACAGCGTCACGTTATTTAGGTGTAAATTCATCACGCATGCCTGTCATACGCATCACATTATTGATTATTTCTATATTGTCGGGCGCACTCTGTTGCTTCCCGCAAACAAGGATACACGGTCGGGTAACCGATGAGCGGAATCATCCCATCGAGTTTGCCACGGTAAGGGTGGCCGGGACATCGGTAGGTGTAAACACCGATGCCGAGGGGCGTTATAGGCTGACCGCTCCGGCTGCCGATACGTTGCGTATTCTCTTTTCATGTATCGGTTATCGTGACGGCGAGCGCAAGCTTGTGAAGGTGCGAGGCAACGATCTTGCAGTCAACATGAAACTCAAAAAGGCCTCGCGCCAATTGCGTGAGGTGCAGATTGCTGAGTACAAGAAGCAACTCGGCTCGATGCAGCAGGTCGATGCCGATGCCTACCGACATTCGCCCGATGTAACGGGTGGGAGCGTCGAGTCGATGCTGTCGACATTTGCCGGCGTTACTCCATCCGATGAATTGTCGTCGGCTTATTCGGTACGCGGCGGCTCCTACGATGAAAACAGTGTCTATGTCGACGGCGTGGAGCTTTTTCGCAGGTTGCTCGTCACCAACGGACAGCAGGAGGGGCTGAGCGTCATCAATCCTTCGATGGTTGACAAGCTGATATTCTCGACCGGAGGCTTTCCGGCGGCATATTCCGATAAGATGTCGTCGGCTCTCGACATAACTTACCGCCGACCTCATGGACTGGACGGAAATGTGTCATTGGGTCTTATGGGAGCCGAGCTTTGCATAGGGCAGGGAATCGATCGGTTTTCACAGCTTCACGGATTGCGGTATAAACGTAACGCGTCACTTCTTGCAACAGGCGATGAAAAAGGTGAGTATGATCCGCGTTACTTCGATTATCAGACTAAGATAGAGGTGAATCTTGACGAGCGGTTCAAGGTGTCGTTGCTCGGCAACATCGCCCTTAACAGTTACAGGTTCACTCCACGTAACCGCACGACTAAGTTCGGTACGGTCGATGATGTAAAGCACTTCAATGTCTATTTCGACGGTCATGAACACGACAAGTTTGAAACGTGGTTTGGCGCATTGGCGTTAAATTATGTGCCGTCACGTTCGTCGGGATATACATTGTTGTTCTCGGGCAATCGCTCCAATGAACTTATAGCTTACGACATTACGGGTGAATACTGGCTTGATGACGCGATGAATGACGATGATGACGCTCCTATAGGGGTGGGTCGTTACCATGAGCATGCACGTGACCGACTCAAGGCTACCGTATACTCAATGTCGTTGCAGGGCCGCAATGCCGTGTCGCGTCACATGATTGATTATGGGGTTACGCTAAATCATGAATCGGTAAGCGAGTTCAGTCGTGAATGGGAGCTGCGTGACTCGGCGGGATTCTCATTGCCCGGAAACAGTGCGGGTGATTTGCTGATGCTTTATAATATGTCGTCCGACAATTCATTGTCGAGCAACCGAGTCATGGCATTCCTTCAGGACACCTATCGCATCGATAACGGACGCGGATTTTTCAGCCTTAACGGCGGTGTGCGTGTGTCATATTGGGATTTTAACCGTGAGCTGCTGATAAGCCCTCGATTGAATATAGGCTATGTTCCGGCAAGCGGCAGCAACTGGGCGTTCCGATTTGCCACGGGACTATACTATCAGTCACCATTTTACAAGGAACTTCGACGCATCGTGACCGACGAGCACGGCAATTCGTCGGTGACACTTAACAAGGATATAAAAGCGCAGCGTAGCGTGCAGTTCATCATAGGCAGCGACTATACGTTCAGGGCGTTCAACCGTCCATTCAAATTGTCGGCCGAAGCCTACTGCAAAGCATTGTCACGGCTCAATCCCTACGAAATCGACAATCTGCGCATTGTGTATGCCGGCGACAATTCGTCAAGCGGATATGCGGCAGGTCTTGACCTGCGGCTTTTCGGAGAGTTTGTGCCCGGAAGCGATTCATGGCTGAGCCTGTCGGTGATGAAGTCGCAAGAAACCATCAACGGAGTCAAAGTGCCGCTGCCCAACGACCGGCGTTACAGCGTAGCGCTCTATTTTACCGATTATTTCCCCCGCATTCCACGCATGAAAGTAAATCTGAGGGGTATATTTGCCGACGGACTGCCGGTGACGATGCCACATTCAACCCGTGACAAGGGGTATTTCCGCACATCGCCCTATAAGCGAGTGGACATAGGCCTGGCCTACAATATTCTGCCCGAAATCGACAATGCCGACGGTCGTAGACGCCGTTTCATAAACTCAATGTGGCTGGGAGTCGATTGCTTCAATCTGTTTGACATATCCAATGTCGGCAGCTATTATTGGGTTAAGACGGCCGATGATGTCAGCTATGCTGTACCCAATTCACTCACGCGAAGAATGTTAAATGTGAGGCTTACCGTCGATTTTTGATGTCAACGCAACCGGCTCATGGCGTCCAGCATCGACTGAAGTTCGGCTCTTATTGCCTTGAGTCTGTCGATGGCGGCTGCATGTCGCGACACGCCTGAATGGTTGTTCTTCAGTTGCTCTTGCGCGGCTTCAAGTTTCAGCCCCTTCTCCTTTACAAGGAAGTAGACCATCCTTATCTTCTCGACATCGGATGTAGTGTAGAAGCGTGTGCCGTGTTCGTTACGTTTGGGCTTGATTATTGTAAAGCGGCTTTCCCAATATCGCAGTGTCGACAAGGGCAGTCCGGTCATCTCGGCCACTTCTCTGATTTTATAGTATTTCTTGCCTATTTCATCCATAACTCAGTCCATTACGTGTCCTGCATTTTCAGCTTCAAGAATCAATTGATTATATTGTTCGGGCGTTATGTCCATGAAGTAGTAGTTGATGGGATTCTGCGGCGTCCCGTTGTAACGCACCTCATAGTGCAGGTGGGGTCCTGTGGATTTTCCCGTATTTCCCGTTTCGGCTATGAGGTCACCGCGTTTCACGGTCTGGCCCTCCTTGACCTTGAACTTGCTGAGATGGGCATAGCGTGTGACATAGCCGTAGCCGTGGTCAATCTCAACGAGGTTGCCGTAGCCGCTTTCCCATGAGGCGTTCACCACTTTGCCGTCGGCGGTTGCATATACAGGAGTACCCTTGTCGGCGGCAAAGTCAAGCCCTTCGTGAAACTTGCGAGTGCCGTATATCGGGTCGCGACGCGTTCCGTAGCCCGAAGCCATTTTGCGCATGTGTTTCTGGGCTATGGGCTGTATCGACGGGATGTGGCGTATTCGGTCCTTGTTGGTTTCCGCAAGCTTCTGCAGCTCGTCAAATGATTTTATCTGCACATACAGTTGCCTGTCAAGCATGTCCATCTTGCGCGTGAGGTTCTTTATCAGCTCGGCATCGTGCAGGGTGTTGAGGTGGTTGTAGTGGTTTTCGTTCTCGAATCCGGCGTAACGCTTGGCTCTCGACACGCGCTCGGTACCCATTATAACGCGATAGAAGTTGTCGTCACGTTCCGAGATGTCGTTCATCAGGCCGAGTGACGCGTCGAGTCGGCGGTTGAGAATGTCGAGCTGTGTGTTGAGTTGCTCGTTTTCCTCGCGTAGCCGCTGTTCGGCGGGAGTTCCAATCCAATAGTAAATGATGCTGAAAAGGGCCGCGCTGATGACTATGCCCATGAACGTGTTGCGGGCGATACCCCATATACGGCTTCGCCGTGACGGGTACACTCGTTCATATTTATCGTTGGCCGGGTTATATCGGTAAAATACTTTTTTGCTCATTTTGTGCTGATTGGCGCGTTGAATGACTTGCAAAAGTAATATTATTCAACTAATTTTGCGGATTATTTCACCGCAAATATAGTGAATAATACTCATATAAGCTAATTCATAATTAAATTATAGTCATATAAAATGCTAACTGCAAAGGAAATACGAGAATCCTACAAGGACTTCTTCCGCAGCAAGGGACACCAGATTGTCCCTTCGGCTCCGATGGTAATCAAGGACGACCCGACATTGATGTTCACCAATGCCGGCATGAACCAGTTCAAGGACATCATACTCGGTAATGTCGCGGCGAAGCACAGGAGAGTAGCCGATTCTCAGAAATGTCTTCGTGTAAGCGGCAAGCATAACGACCTCGAAGAGGTGGGAATGGACACCTATCACCACACCATGTTCGAGATGCTTGGAAACTGGTCGTTTGGCGACTACTTCAAGCAGGAGGCAATTGACTGGGCATGGGAATATCTGGTCGATGTGCTTAAGCTTAACCCCGATGTGCTCTATGCAACAGTGTTCGAGGGTTCGCCTGCCGAAGGACTCAGCCGTGATGACGAGGCTGCTTCAATATGGGCAAAGCATCTTCCCGAAAGCCATATAATCAATGGTAACAAGCATGATAACTTCTGGGAAATGGGCGATACGGGTCCTTGCGGCCCCTGCTCGGAGATTCACATCGACCTCCGTTCACCTGAAGAGCGTGCCGCGGTGCCGGGCCGTGACCTTGTGAATCACGATCATCCTCAGGTAATCGAGATATGGAACCTCGTGTTCATGCAGTATAACCGCAAGGTCGACGGTTCGCTTGAGCCGCTTCCCGCCAAGGTTATCGACACAGGTATGGGATTTGAACGACTCTGCATGGCTCTGCAAGGAAAGAAATCCAACTACGACACCGATGTGTTCACTCCGCTTATCAACAAGATAGGTGAGTTGGCAGGAAAGAAGTATGGTGAGGATGCCAAGGTGGATGTTGCGATGCGTGTAATCGCCGACCATGTGCGCACAATTGCATTCTCGATCGCCGACTCACAGCTTCCCGGAAACGCAAAGGCCGGATATGTGATTCGCCGCATTTTGCGTCGTGCCGTGCGTTACGCTTATACGTTCCTTGACCAAAAGCAGGCATTCATGTATCGTCTTGTCGACACACTCATCGACAGCATGGGCGAGGCTTATCCCGAACTTCCCAAGCAGCGTGACCTCATAATGAAGGTAATCAAGGAGGAAGAAGATGCATTCCTTCGCACCCTTGAAAACGGTATCCGCCTCCTTGATTCGGCCATTGCAAGTGCCAAGAAGGAGGACAAGAACGAGATTTCGGGTAAGGAGGCGTTCATACTCTATGACACCTACGGATTCCCCCTCGACCTTACTGAACTTATACTTAAGGAGAACGGCATGACGCTCGATCAGGCTGAGTTTGACAGCGAAATGGCTGCACAGAAGGCTCGTGCCCGTAACGCCGCTGCTGTTGAAACCGGCGACTGGGTCGTAGTGCGTGACGGTGAGCAGGAGTTTGTAGGCTATGACATGACCAAGACTCCCACACGCATTTTGCGTTATCGCAAGGTTAAGCAGAAAAACAATGAGTTCTATCAGATAGTACTTTCGGTAACTCCGTTCTATGCCGAAATGGGTGGTCAGGTAGGTGACCGCGGCCGTCTTGTAAACGGTGACGACATTGTGGAAATCTACGATACCAAGCGTGAAAACGGAATGGGTGTTCATCTTACCAAGAAGCTTCCCGCCGACATTGAAGCCGTGTTTGAGGCTGAAATCGACGAAGAAGCCCGTAAGGCTATATCGAGCAACCACACCGCAACCCACCTCTTGCATGAGGCACTCCGTGAGGTTCTCGGTACACATGTAGAGCAGCGAGGCTCGTTTGTGTCACCCGATGTGCTCCGCTTCGACTTCTCGCATTTCCAGAAGCTGACGCCTGAGGAGATCCGTCGCGTGGAGCATCTTGCCAACAGCCGTGTGCGTGCAGCTATACCGCGTGACGAGAAGCGTTGTGTGCCCATCGACAAGGCTCGTGAAATGGGTGCAATGGCTCTCTTCGGTGAGAAATACGGTGACGAGGTGCGTGTGATCCGTTACGGTTCATCGGTTGAGCTTTGCGGTGGTACACATGTCGACAACACCGGCAACATAGGAATGATAAAGATAATCTCGGAGAGCAGCATCGCAGCCGGAATACGCCGAATTGAGGCTGTGACCGGTGGCCGTGTCGAGGATATGCTTGACAAGATGCAGGACACTCTCCGCGAGATAGGCAGCATGTTCAACAATGTTCCCGACCTCGTTCAGGCATTGCGCAAGTCAATCGACGAGAATGCCGAGCTGAAGCATCAGGCCGAGGAGTACTTCAAGGAGCGTGTGAATGTGCTTACCAACGAACTCCTTGCCAAGGCTCGTGAGGTCAACGGCATCAAGGTGGTAGAGCTGACAGGCCTGCGACTTCCCGAAGTGGTGAAGAATGTAGCGTTTGGTGTTCGTGCCAAGTCGCCCGAGCACACTGTATTCATCGGCGCTACCATGGATCCCGCCGAGAAACCGTTGCTGACATTGATGATAACCGAGGACCTCGTGGCTGACGGCATGAATGCTTCGACAACAGTGCGCGAGGCTGCCAAGCTTATCCAGGGCGGTGGCGGCGGACAGCCGGGATTTGCTCAGGCCGGAGGTAAGAACAAGGACGGCATTTCGGCTGCGTATGAAAAGATGCACTCGATACTCGGACTATAAGTAATTTTTACGATAACGAAAAAGGGTCTTCTCAGCAAGGCCCTTTTTCATTTTTATGATGAACAGTGTGACAATGCTTCTCGTTATGTTAAAAAAGCGGATTACAGTTATGAAAAGGTCTTTGATGTTTCTGTCGGGCGCGGCTCTTACATTGTCCTCGTTGGCTCAATGGCGACCCGATGTGCTCGGCGACGGATATGAAATGCGTTATGTTGACCAGCCCGATGACTACAGCGGTCAGGTGAGGTCGACCATTATACGTAAGCTGTCGTCGTGCGGCGGTAACAAGGGCGTACTCTATGTGCACGGCTTCAACGACTATTTCTTCCAGGCTGAGATGGGTGACCGTTTTGTCGATTCATGTTATAACTTCTATGCCGTGGATCTGCGCAAATACGGCCGTTCGCTCCTCCCGGGGCAGAAACCGTTTCAAGTGCGTGACATGAAGGAGTACTTTGCCGACATAGATTCGGCTATAGCCCAAATGAAGGGCGACGGTATCGACGAGATAATATTGATGGGTCACTCTACGGGAGGATTGACGACGTCGCTCTACATGGCCTCCAATCCCGATTCCGACATAAGAGCGTTGATTCTCAACAGTCCGTTTCTGGATTGGAACCTGTCCTCGTTCCAAGAGAAGTTTCTTGTGCCGGCTGTGTCGACAATCGGCAATGCATTCCCCGACATCAGGATACCGCAGGGCGGGTCGAGCAAATATGCTGAAAGCGTGCTGAAGCAGTATGGCGGTGAATGGGATTTCAACACCCAATGGAAGTTCATCGTGTCGCCTGATGTGGATGCCGGGTGGGTCAGGGCAATCGATATGGGGCAGGGGATGCTTCAAAACGGCGAGGACATAAAGATTCCTATACTGCTCATGCACTCCGACCGCTCCTATAAGAAGGGCGATGACGACACGCAGTATGCCGTTACCGATGCTGTGCTCGATGTCGATGATATATCAAAGTATGGCCGTCGGCTCGGATGGGATATAACCGAAATTAAAGTCAACGGAGGAATGCACGACCTCGTTCTGTCGAAGAAGAACGTGCGTGAGGCTTTGTACGACTACATATTCAAGTGGCTCGACAGGCAAGGACTTTAGTCCTTGTCGTCGGCAGCCGGCTCTTGAGTGGTTCGTGCTATCTGGTCGCGTGCCACTTGCAGTTGTCGGTCAAGAAAATCACGCTTTAAATTAAGCTTGCGGTTCTCGGTCAATACATTTGCCATTTCGTAGGTCTGCTCGATTGATTTTCGGTCGAGCTTTGACAGCGGAGTGGAGTAGGATTTCGCGCCGTTGAATATAAGCGTAGTGGCGGCTCCCCGGTTGTCGGTAAGGAATTGTCCGAGAGTGTCGCACTCTGCTCCTACAAATGTTATCATCTCGGTGCCGCCCGAGCGGTAATTGCGGTCGCCGTCATAGTCCACTGTGGCGGTGCTTACCTCTCCGGCCTGATTTTTAAGCGACAGCGATGTGTGCTTTACCGGCTTGGCGTTAAGCGAGGAGATTATGTAAAATTCGCCTTCGGGAGTGATGCGGGCTTCAACTCCGGTGCGGTTAAACAGCGAGGAGTTGGCATACTCTTTGATTACGTAGTAGCCCTCGACGAGCTCGGGATTGTTTACAAACGAGAAATAGTTCATCATCGAGTCGCGGCGATAGCTGCTGGCCGCGAGCATGCTGTCGGTAATCTCGATTTGTCGTATGGTTTGTCCTTCGATGGCTCTCGGACGCAGATTCATGGCTCCGCGCTGAACCTTTATTTCACGTGGATAGCGTGACTTCAACGTGTCAAGCAGCGTCACGGCGAGGTCGTAGTCGCCTGCCGTTATGGCTGAATCGGCCTGATTCACTATCGCTTCGGCGCGTTCAGTGTCGGTGTTCTTTCCTCCGCATGAAAAAAGTAACATTGCCATTGCCACTCCCAGGAGTGTGCGTTTATTTGCTACGTTGTACATCTTTTACTCCTTTTACTGTTTTTAGTTTCTTTATCAGGTTGTTTAATGCTACGGTGTCGTTGACTCCGACCACGAGGAATCCTTGGAAAATTCCGTCGTTGGAGTCGATTGATATGCTGCGCAGTGATGTGTCACGCTCCTTGTTGATTATCGAGGTGATGCTCGTGACAATGCCGAGGTCGTCGTTCCCGACAATGCGTAACGTTGCGCCGAACTGCTGTCCGAGTTTGCCCGACCATCTTGTGGTGATGAGTCGGTAGGGATATTTCTCGCGTATGTTTGTCGCATTGGGGCAGTCATGACGATGTATTTTGATGACTCCTTCAGCCGATATGAATCCGAACACATCGTCACCGTATATCGGGTTGCAGCACTTTGACAGACGGTAGTTGATGCCCTTTATGTCGTCGCCGATAACGAGCACATCGGATGATGTTGAATCATCGTCGGCCGCAGTCATGAGCTGGAACTCCTCGGCTGAGCGGATTTCGGCCGCATCGGGAATCTTCTTGTCAAGACCCTCGTACTCGGTTATCACATTGTTTATGTCGAGGCTCTCATCGGCGATCGCGTCATAGAAGTCGGTTACGGTCTTGTAGCCGAGCTTCTTTATGACCTTCATCAGGCTCGACTCGTTAAGCTCTATCTTGCGGTTTTTGAAGCGACGTTCGAGCAGCTCCTTGCCGAGTGTGGCCGAGCGGTTGTTCATTTCATGAACCGTCTGGCGTATCTTGTTACGAGCCTTTGAGGTGACGACAAATGCGAGCCAGTCGAGCTTGGGCGCCTGTGCCGTTGAGGTGAGTATCTCTACTGTGTCGCCGCTCTTAAGCTTGTAGTTGAGCTTCTGGTTCTTACCGTTGACTTTGCCTCCGGTACATGTCATTCCGAGCTTTGAGTGGATGTGAAATGCGAAGTCGAGAAGTGACGCTCCCAACGGCAGCTTGTAGAGATCGCCTTTGGGCGTGAACACGAACACCTCCTTGTCGTAGATGTCCATCTTCATGTTTTTCATCAGCTCCATGGGGCCTGTTTCGGCGGCTTCAAGGATGTCACGCACGTTGTTCATCCATGTGTCGAGGTCGCCTTCGCTCTTTATGCCTTTGTATTTCCAGTGGGCGGCGAGTCCCTTTTCGGCTATGAGGTCCATGCGCTTTGTGCGTATCTGCACTTCCACCCAGCGGTCGCCGGGGCCGTACACCGTTATGTGCAGCGACTCGTAGCCGTTGCTTTTGGGTATGCTCAGCCAGTCCTTCATGCGTGACGGATTGGGCTGATACATGTCGGTGATTACCGAGTAGGCGAGCCAACAGTCGCTCTTCTCCTTTTCGGTCGTTGTGTCGATGATTATGCGTATCGCAAATAGGTCGTATATGTGGTCGATGTCGTTCTTCTGCTTTTTGAGCTTGTTCCATATCGAATATATCGACTTTGTGCGGCCTTTTATCTCATATTTGAGCCCTGTCGCATCGAGCTTTTCTCGGATGGGCTTTATGAATTCGGCTATGTACTGGTCGCGCTTGACCTTCGTTTCATTAAGCTTGTGGGCAATGTCGGTGTAGGTCTTGCGGTTGGTGTATTTCAGCGACAGATCCTCGAGCTCCGACTTTATGGCATAGAGTCCGAGTCGATGGGCGAGAGGCGCATAGAGGTAATTGGACTCGTAGGCGACATCGTGCACCATCTTCTCGTTGGGATGGTGGTTGATTGTGCGCATAAGGGCAAGTCGGTCGACAATCATTATTATGATGACGCGTATGTCTTCGGCAAATGTCAGCAGAAGCTTTCGGAAGTTGTCGCTTTCAACAGCTGCCTGCTTGCTGTAGAGCGTCGACACTTTCAGCAGTCCGCGTATTAGTTTTGCTATGTCGTCGCCCCATTCCTTGACAAGCTCTTCGGTGGGGATGAACTCGGTTTTGCACAGATTGAACAGCAATATGGCTATTATCATGTTGCGGTCGGGACTTATTTTGTCACACAGCAACATGGCAGTGTTCAGGTTATGTATGGTTGGGTTTATTCCGTAACGGTCGCGTCGGTAGTGGTTCTGCTTTATGCCGTCGGAAATAATGTGTCGTATGCGTTTGAAGTCGTCACGCTCCTGAATTTCGCGAGTATGGGCCAGCAGCTGCCGGCTCAAGGCGAGCATCTCTTTTTTCTCTTCGGGTGTAAAGTACTTTTCTTCCATAGCTCATCAGGTTTTTTATTGGCCGCCTACAATCCTCTATTGATAGGGCGAGGCGGCGTTATTCGCATTCGAGTGGCAGCTGATTGAGTTCCTCGATGTAGTCGAGCAGCTCGTTGCGTCCGCGCATGTCGGCGCTTGAGGTGTAGAATATCGGTGGCAGTGATTCCCAGCTTTCGAGCAATGTGTTGCGATATTTCTCGGTCTGCTTCTTGGCTGCCGCCGAGCTGAGCTTGTCGAGCTTCGTAAATACGATGGCAAAAGGCACCGAATTTTCACCGAGCCACTCCATGAATTCGAGGTCGATTTTCTGCGGGTCGTGACGGCTGTCGACAAGTACGAAGAGGCAGGTCATCTGCTGTCGTTCAAGGATGTAATCCTCGATTATCTTCTTTATCTGACGCTGCATCTCCTTGCTGCGCTGTGCATATCCGTAACCGGGAAGGTCGACGATGTACCATTGGTCATTTATGAGAAAGTGGTTGATTAATGTCGTCTTACCGGGTTTGGATGAAGTCATGGCGAGCGACTTGCGACCGGTGAGCATGTTTATCAATGATGATTTGCCCACATTGGAGCGGCCTATGAACGCATATTCATGGCGACATACTGCCGGGCATTTTGCAACATCGGTGTTGCTTATCTCAAATTTGGCCGAGGTGATATTCATATATATTATTTATTTAGCGTAAAGTTACAACTTTTTATGTTAATACAACCGATGTGCCACACTTTATGTTTAACTTTGTTGCTGGTTATGGCAAATGTGAATAGGGAACATGTGTTTCGCTTCAAGCAGTTTGAGGTGTGCAACCGCATGAGCGCGATGAAGGTGGGAACCGACGGCGTGCTCCTCGGTGCGTGGTGCCCTGTGGCAGGTTGTCGCAGGGTTCTCGACATAGGAGCGGGCACGGGACTTATATCGCTTATGGTCGCTCAACGCGAGCCGGATGCTTTTATCGATGCGGTTGAAATAGAGCGTGATGCCGCGGCCGAGGCTCGCGACAACTTCGATTCATCGCCGTGGAGCGACAGGTTGCGTGTTATTGAGGCCGACTTCAATCAATGGGCGGCCGAAAGTGACGCTCCCTACGACCTTATTGTGAGCAATCCCCCTTATTTTAATTCGGAACTTAAGGCTCCCGATGCGTCACGTGCGCTTGCCCGTCACGGCGAGGGACTTACCTACGACTCTATAGTGAAGGCTGCGGCCTCGGGGCTGCTGTCGACCGAGGGCAGGCTGTGCATGATATCGCCTGTGGAGCGTGAGAGTGACATAATGTTCAGCGCGGCGATGGCGAGAATGTCGGTATCCCGGCTGACCCGCGTAGTTACGCGACCGTCGACCGGGAGGGTCACGCGGTTGCTTTGGGAGCTGTCGCTTGGCGATGCCGTGACAGTCGAGGATGTAGTTACGGTGGGCTCTCCTGAGTACAACGACCTTGTTTCGGCCTTTTATCTTGATAAATCATAACATCGCTATAGCGTTATTGGCAGTGAGTTGTGACATCATTATTTTTTATCGTTAATGCGTTATTTAAAATTCAAACAAATTAACGAAGAGTGTTGTTATATGAATAAAAATATCAACTAAAATTTATTGATGTTATGAATCTCTCAAAATTTAATTTGGTTGGCTACTCTAAGAGCTGGTGGCTCATACTGATAGCCGGTATCGTGATGGTACTATGCGGGTTTGCTTATTGGTTTTGGCCGGGAGCCGGCTATGCAATAGCGTCACAGATTTTCGGTTGGGTTCTTATCCTTGCCGGTGTAATTCAACTTATCGTAGCTGCAGGGCCTCATTATCCCAAGGGTTGGGGATGGTGGATTGCCGGCGGCATGATTGACTTGTTTGTGGGCTTTATGCTCGTTCGCAGCATCATGTTGTCAGAATTCGTATTCCCGTATTTCCTTGCCTTGATATTCATCTATTGGGGTATTACTACGATTATCAGCTCGGTAAGCGGACACAGGGGTAAATATTGGTGGCTCTATCTTGTCAACGGTATCCTGTTGCTTCTCATCGGATTCTTCTTCCTTGAAGCAGGTTGGGTACAGAACATGATGATGGTTAGCTTCCTCACTTCTCTTGCATTCATTTACTGGGGATTCTCACTGTGTATGTTGTCCTACGATTTGAAGCCAATTTCCGATGGAAACGGTGACGAATAATCGAGGAATCATGTAGAAAATATATCGCATGGCGGACATCGGCGCACGCCGATGCCCGCCATAGATTGTTAAATATTCTTAGCCGGGTATAAGTAGACGAGGTATATTATTGCACAAAAGCAGGGAATACGCTACCTTTATGTGTCATTGGATTAAACTATCGGTCACTTTTTTAGTCCAAGATGATGAAAGATTTTGAAAAACAACTAATTATTGAGTCTTATGAAAGCAAAAAAGGTATTGTTATTAATGGCACTTTTAACCGGAGGGGCTTTTGTCGCTTCGGCTCAGAGTTACTATGATGATGACATCTACTACGACGCATCAAAGGATACAAAGCCCAAGCAGGCAAAGCCCAAAAAGCAGCAGCCTGTATACGAGGACTACTATTACCAGAATAATTACGATCCCACATTGGGCGGACACAACATGCCCGGCTCCGATGCGTATAAGGTGAGCGGAACATCGACCCGCAGCGTCGATGAGTACAATCGCCGTGGCCAGTATGCAACTAATGACACCACTCGTCAAGCGATGAGCAAGGACGGATTTGAATACACACGACGCATTGAGCGTTTCCACAATGACGACATTGTGTCGACAATCAATGACCCTGAACTCGTTGATTACTACTATTCACAGCCCGAGGTGAACATTATCATAAATTCACCCGGATATTGGGGCCCCTCATGGGCTTGGAACCGTTGGTACTCGCCTTGGTACTGGGATCCCTGGGATTGGGGCTGGGGTCCTTCGTGGGCTTGGGGTCCGTCATGGTCCTGGTCATGGGGCTGGGGTCCTTCATGGGCTTGGGGCCCGTCGTGGGGCTGGGGTCCGTCATGGGGCTGGGGTGGTCCCGGTTGGGGTCCCTCGTGGGGCTGGGGCGGTCCTGTCGCCTGGCACCGTGGTGATTACACTCCCAATGGTCGTCGCCCGATAGGTGTGCGCAACGGTTACACCGGATTGAGCCATGTAACTTCTGGATCATCGGGCAATTATCGTCCCGGTACATCCAATAACCGTGGCAACGGTTTCCGTCCCGGTTCAGTAGGCAACTATCGTCCCGGACAGTCGTCACACACAAATTCTCGTCCTACAGTTACGCCTAATCATCAGAACAACAGCAATTCTAATCGATTCGGCACCACTACAGGCAATCGTAATACCCGTAACTCATACTCCACTCCGTCCTATTCAAGCCCGAGCCGTGGTTCATTCGGCGGTGGTTCGCGAGGTGGAAGTGTAGGCGGCGGTGGTGGAAGTCATCGTGGCGGTCGTCGTTAACGATTATAGAACTTAAAATTATTTTCAACTCATTATTAGAGAATTATGAAGAAGCTTTATGCATTAGCAGTGGCCGGCGTTCTGCCGGCTATGGCGATGGCTCAGGCCGCCGTCGATGCTTATCAACTGTCGCATTCCGATTTGAGGGGAACGGCACGATTCATGTCGATGGGCGGAGCATTCACCGCTCTTGGCGGTGACATGTCGACGCTTAACCAGAATCCTGCCGGTATAGGCATATATCGCAGTAGCGAGATAGGGCTTACGCTTAATCTTAATTTTCAGTCGGCTACCACCGAGGCTCAGGGAGTCAAGATGACTGATGACCACACAAAGTTTACATTTAATAACTTCGGATATATCGGTACCACGCATCTTTACAGTGATGTGATGCCTACCTTCTCATGGGGAGCCACTTATTCACGCACCGTGTCGATGGACCGCGTGTATCGCGGCGGATTCGGTTCGCTTGATGCCTCGTTGAGTAACTTGGTGGCCGCAGCTACCAACAGCGAGGGCTGGAACTCCGATGACCTGTCGAGCAGCAAGGACTATAATCCCTATGTCGACAGTTATGCTCCCTGGCTGAGCATCCTTTCCTATCAGGGATTCGTGATAAATCCCGATGCGAGCGGAAACAACTTCCAAGGATTGATGGGTGACGGCACTACCGGCAGTGCATCCTACGCCGTAAGGCAGAAGGGTTACATCGACGAGTATGCCATAAACTTTGGAGGTAACATCTACAATACGCTGTATTGGGGTCTTGGTTTCGGTATAACCGACATCGACTTTACCCAGATAAGCTACTATGACGAAAACCTCGACAATGCATACATAGCAGCGCAGGCCGCTAACGCGACAAACGGTGCCGACCCCTACTATCAGACACGAGGCAAGGGATACTATCGTCTTGACAACTATCTGAACTCTACCGGTACAGGTTTCAATGTGAAGTTCGGATTGATATTCAAGCCCATCAATGAGTTGCGTATCGGATTTGCCGTACACACTCCCACATGGTATCAGATGACCGATACCTACTATGCAACGATGGACTACCGATACACTCCTAATGACAGCCGTTTTGCCGAGAACGCATCGACAAGCAAGGACTATCCTATGACCAATGACGGATATGAGAGCTGGAACGACTACGACATGCGCACACCGTGGCGTATGATGGTGGGTGTTGCAGGTGTAATCGGCGGTCAGGGTATTCTCAGTCTTGATTATGAATACCGCGGAACCCAGACAATGAAACTTTCGGATGTCGACGGAAACGAATACACCGATGTCACTTCCGATGTAAAGCGTTACTACAAGGGTACCAACATCCTTCGTCTTGGCGCCGAGTACAGGGTGACTCCGCAATTCAGCCTTCGTGCCGGTTACAGCTACGAGTCGTCGCCTGTTAAGGAAGAGGCTTCGTCGGGCCGTGAGGCAGTGTGGACCGCCGGAACAATTCCGAGCTACACATTTGACAAGACTACCCAGTACATCACTTGCGGTCTTGGATTCCGCACAGGAGGATTCTATGCCGACCTTGCCTACGTTCACAAGCGTCGCGAAAGCTCTTACCACGCATTCTCTCCGCTCATCGAGAACGGCGTAATTCTTGAAACTTCACCCACAGCATCGCTTGTCGACAACAACAATCAAGTTGTGCTGAGTATAGGATACAAGTTCTAAAAATATTTCATTAACTTTGCACTCAAGGGTGCCACCCGACATGAAAGCCGGTTGGCACCCTTGATTTTTTAGCAATGGCACGGAAGAAAAATAACATAGAGAAGATAGACATTGACAACGCTGAGTTTCAGAATGTGTGGAAACTCGTGCAGTTCACCCGTCAGTCGGTTTTCATGACAGGAAAGGCCGGAACGGGTAAGTCGACATTCCTTAAATATATATGCAACAATACCCGTAAAAAGCATGTAGTGCTTGCTCCTACCGGAATTGCGGCAGTCAATGTGGGAGGTGTCACGCTTCATTCATTTTTCAAGATTCCGTTCAAGCCGCTGTTGCCCGACGATCCGGAGTTTGCGCGCAACCGGCTGAAGTCACGCATGAAGTACTCCAAGAGTCATCAGAAACTGCTCAAGGAGCTTGAACTGATAATAATCGATGAAATATCGATGGTGAGAGCCGACATAATAGATTTCATCGACAAGGTACTGCGTGTGTATTCCGACAATCCCCGTGAGCCGTTCGGCGGCAAGCAACTCCTGCTCGTAGGTGACATATTTCAGCTCGAACCGGTGGTGACGGGCGACATGCGTGACCTGCTCGGGCGTTACTACAGCCATCCCTATTTCTTCTGTGCTAAAGCTTTCGATGAGCTGAATGTCGTGTCGGTGGAGTTACGTAAAATCTACAGGCAGAACGATGACGAGTTCATAGCTATTCTCGACCGGATAAGGCTTGGCCGTGCATCGACCGATGACATGAAGCTGCTGAATTCACGCATAATTCCCGCGTCGCATGACGATGACGGGCGCATGGTGATGACGCTCGCAACCAAGCGTGACATGGTCGACTCGATAAACGATGAACGCCTGCGACATCTGAAGACCCCCGAAATAACATATCAGGGTACGATAACAGGCGAATTTCCCGAAAACTCGCTGCCTACCTCGATGGCGTTGACATTGAAGGTGGGAGCGCAGGTTGTGTTCATCAAGAACGACATTGACCGGCGATGGGTCAACGGTACGCTTGGACGAATATACATGGCCGATGAGGACACGCTCATGGTGGAGCTTGAATCGGGTGAAAAGCATGTGCTCGATCCTGCAATTTGGCGTAATATAAAGTATGAATATGACGAGAAAAGCCACAAGGTAATAGAGAAGGAGCTTGGCTCGTTCGTACAGTATCCGGTGAAGCTTGCGTGGGCGCTTACGATACATAAGAGCCAGGGACTGACATTTAACGATGTGGTGATCGACATAGGTCGCGGCACATTCAGCGGAGGTCAGGCTTATGTGGCGTTAAGCCGATGTCGCAGCCTTGGCGGACTGTCGCTGTTGAGCACAATCAACCAGCGTGATGTCTTTGTCAACCCCGAAATAATTACATTCAGCCGATCGTTCAACGACAAGAAGCTTATCGACTCGGCTCTTGAACGCGCCAAGGCCGATGACCTCTATTCGCAGGCGCTTGACGCTATTGAACGTGACGATGCCGCCTCGGCATTCGAGCTGTTCATAAGCGCGATGAGGCTGCGCAACGAGATTGACAACACGGTGCTGATGCGCTTTGCGCGCATGAAGCTTTCACGACTCAGCCGCTACAGGTCGATGGTTGCTGATTTGCAGCAACAGGTCAATGACGACAAAGAGAAGTTTGAGAAACTGGCGTTGGAATATGTGTCGATGGGCGATGAATGTAGGCGTGAAGGGTTTGACCCGACTCCAGCCTTGGCCAATTATGACAAGGCGTTGTCGTTATGTCCCGATTGTGTGGAGGCAATGTGGGGCAATGGACGCATGTATGTAGAGGTGGGTAACGATGAAGAGGCCATTCCCTGGTTCAAGCGTGTTTATGAGCTGCGTCCCGATGAATTCGATGCTCCGATGTCGCTCGGTGAAATATATATGCGTGCCGGAAATCTGTCGGAGGCTATGAACTGGTTTCTCATTGCATTGTCAATCGACGATGAAATTGCCGTGGTGCATGAGCGCCTTGCCGACTTATATGAGTCGATAGGAGAAGAGAACGCAGCTTCCCACCATAATGAAATGGCAAAGAAGCTGCGTAAGAAGTTTAAAGGCCGCAAGCCTAAGTCGTAATATATCAGCGCGGCAGTACGTTGACCTTTAGTGCATTGTAGGCACGTTCGGCTTTTGCTCGTGCTGCCTCTACCGACTCGTCGGTTGCAAGGATTACACCCATGCGGCGATGTCCCTTAACTTCGGGCTTGCCGAATATGCGTATCTGTACACCCGGTTCGGCGAGTACCTGTTCGAGATTTTCAAATTCCACCTTGTCGGTGTCGCCTTCAACAACGATGGCACGTGACGCTGAAGGACCGTAGAAACGGATTGCAGGCACGGGAAGACCGAGAAGGGCGCGTGCATGAAGTCCGAATTCGCTCAAATCCTGTGAAATCATTGTGACCATACCGGTGTCATGGGGACGGGGCGACACTTCGCTGAATATTACATCATCACCCTTGATGAAGAGCTCTACACCGAAGATTCCATAGCCTCCCAGAGCGTCGGTTATCTTTCGGGCGATCTCTCTTGCGCGGTTGAGTGCATTGGCGGTCATGGGTTGAGGCTGCCATGAGTAACGGTAGTCGCCGTCGACCTGAATGTGACCTACGGGCTCGCAATAGGTTGTTCCCGAGCAGCTGCGCACAGTCAACAGTGTTATTTCGTAGTCGAAATCGACAAATCCTTCCACGATTACGCGACCGGCTCCGGCGCGTCCGCCTTCCTGTGATATGTGCCATGAGCGCTCAATGTCCTCGGGCTTGCGTGCTACGCTCTGTCCGTGACCCGATGAGCTCATGATCGGCTTTATGACGCATGGCAGTCCTATCTCCTCGACAGCCGCCTTGAATTCCTCAAATGTGGATGCGAATTTATAGCGTGAGGTGGGAAGTCCGAGCTCTTCGGCTGCAAGACGACGAATGCCTTCGCGATTCATTGTAAGCCATGCGGCCTGAGCTGTAGGCGTTACATGGTATCCCTCGGCTTCGAGTTCGCGCAATGCTCCGGTAGCAATGGCCTCGACCTCGGGGATGATGTGGTCGGGATTTTCGCGCTTAACGACGGCTTTCAGTTCATCGGCATCAAGCATGTTGAACACATAGCTGCGATGAGCCACCTGCATGGCCGGAGCGTTGGCGTAACGGTCGCAAGCAATCACCTCCACGCCGTAACGCTGTAGTTCCAAAGCAACTTCTTTTCCTAATTCTCCACTGCCCAGCAGTAACGCTTTGCGTCCTACCGGCGTCATAACTGAACCTATTTTAGTCATATATGAAATAATGATGTAACAAGAGATGTGTAATGCACAAAATTACATTATGCAAAATTATACAAAATTCATAAAACGAGCCCCAAGTGACGCGATTTATTTCAGATTGTTGCGCACCTCTTCAAGATAGTGCTTCATTGCCTCGGAGTCATGATTCTCGACGATTACCTGCAGTTGGCTCAGCTTGGCCTGTATTTTTTCAAGCTGACCCGATGTGTGCGGATTAAAGAGAATTTCGCTGAGCAGATAGTCGTCCTCGCTCATTAGCCCGTTGGCAATCATCAGGTGACGCTTGAATGTCGTGCCCGGAGCATCCTGGTGTTTCATGCAGCCGGCAAACACAAGTGTCGAGGCAAACGGTATTGAAAGCGAGTAGGCTATCGTTTCGTCATGCTGACTGAAGGTGTACTCCTCGATGTGCAGGTGCAACTCATTGTAGAGATCCTTGAAAAACACCTTGCCGAGATGGTCGCTTTCAGCAATTATTATGGCGTTTTCGTTGCTGAGGTTGCTGAGCGATGCAAATGTGGGGCCAAACATCGGGTGGGTCGATACAAAAGGATGTCCGCATTTGGCATAGAACTCCGGCAGACCCGTCTTTACCGATGCGATGTCACTAAGTATACACTTCTCGGGCAGATGGGGAAGTACCTTGTTGAACGCTTCGATGGTGTATTTTACAGTGGCGGCGTTTATCACGAGGTCGGGCGCAAATTCGTCAATCTCCTCAAGATTGTTGAATCGGCGGCAGTTGAATGTGAAGAGGAGTCGCTTGGGGTCGGTGTCATAGATGGCTATGTCATGCTTCATCGACAATACATCGCAGAAGAACGAGCCCATTTTTCCCGCTCCTATAATCAAAATCTTCATAGCGCGTTATTTTGTGCGGTCGTTGAACACCTCTATCTGCTGGCGCACCGATTCCTCGTGGATTGCGGCGAGCACCGTCTTCATGAATTCTCCGCTCATGCCCATCTCTTCGGCAAGCTTTGCGCGTGTCTGCATTATGTGGTCGTGACGGCCTATCTGCAGTACCGGCATTCTATGTTCTTTCTTGTATTGTCCTATTTCGCGTGACACTCTCATGCGCTTGTTGAGAACTTCAAGAAGCTCGTTGTCGAGTTCATCGATTTGCTGACGCAGAAGGGTGAGGCTTTCGGTCGTTACGGTTGAGTCGCGGAGCACAAGGGTGTTGAGAATGAAGTTCAACACATCGGGCGTTACCTGCTGAGCTTTGTCGCTCCATGCGCAGTCGGGGTCGCAATGGCTTTCGATTATAAGTCCGTCAAATCCCATGTCGAGTGCCTGCTGCGACAACGGAGCTACAAGTTCGCGCTTTCCGCCAATGTGGCTGGGGTCGCATATTATGGGCAGGTTGGGCATGCGGCGGCGCAGCTCGATGGGAATGTGCCATTGGGGCAGGTTGCGGTAAAGATGCTTTCCGTAGGAGCTGAATCCGCGATGTATTGCGCCAATTCGGCGTATGCCTGCATTGTAGATGCGCTGTAACGCTCCTATCCACAGTTCGAGATCGGGGTTTACGGGATTCTTGACAAGTACGGGTATGTCGACCTTTGCGGCGGCAAGAGAGTCGGCTATCTCCTGCATTGCGAAGGGGTTGGCCGATGTGCGGGCTCCTATCCACAGGATGTCGACACCTGCGTTCAATGCAGCTTCGACATGCTGACGGGTTGCCACTTCGGTAGCGGTCAACATTCCTGTTTCGGCCTTTACTCTTTTGAGCCATTCAAGACCCTCTACACCTATACCTTCAAAGCCTCCGGGCTTGGTGCGCGGTTTCCATATACCGGCACGGAATATCTTGATGCCGTTACGAGCCAGCTCGCGGGCGGTGTTCATTACTTGTTCCTCGGTTTCGGCGCTGCACGGACCTGCTATTATCAGCGGGTGGGGCATCTCTATTCCATCGGGAAGGATGGGCTTTAAATCATTCATAATTTTATGTAGTGTTTATTGTTTGTTATTCATTTTGTTGATACGGTCAAGCGCCTTGCGCATGTTCTCCTCGGTGGCGCACAGTGATATGCGTATGTATCGGTCGCCGTTGCTTCCGAATATGAATCCCGGGGTGATGAATACGCGGCCTTCGTAGAGTACTCGGTCGGCGAGCGACTCGCTGGAGGCTTCGTCGTCGGGTATGCGTCCCCACAGGAACAATCCTTTCTGGCGCGGGTCGAATGTGCAGTTAAGCGCCGACATTATCTCTTCGGCAACCTTGCGCCGTGACGCGTAGGTGGCATTCACCTCGTCATACCAATCCTTGTCGGCTTCCAGTCCCTTGACTGCGGCCAGCATGAGCGGCTTAAATTGTCCCGAGTCGATGTTGGACTTCACTTTGAGTATCCAGTTGATGAATGTAGGATTGGATGCAAGCATGCCGACGCGCCATCCGGCCATGTTGTGTGACTTGCTCATCGAGTTCATCTCGATGGCTATGTCACGCGCTCCGTCGACCTGCAGCAGGCTCAACGGCTTTTCGTTGAGGATGAAGCTGTAGGGGTTGTCGTGGGCTATGACTATGTTGTGCTTTTTGCCGAAAGCTACAATCTTCTCAAAGAGCTCAAGCGATGCCGGAGTTCCGGTGGGCATGTGGGGGTAGTTGATCCACATGAGCTTGATGCGGTCGAGGGGCAGGCGTTCAAGAGCATCGAAATCGGGCATCCATCCGCCCTCCTCGGTGAGGTCGTAGTTGAATATCTCAGCCTGTGCGAGTCGGCTTACCGAAGTGTAGGTGGGGTAGCCGGGATTGGGCACGAGCACGCCGTCGCCGGGGTTCAGGAATGCGAGCGAAACGTGAAGTATTCCCTCCTTAGAGCCTATGAGCGGCTGAATCTCGGTGTCGGGGTTTAGTGTCACGCCATACCAACGGTTGTACCAGTCGGCCATTGCCTGACGCAGTTGCGGAATGCCTACATAGGGCTGGTAGCTGTGGTTGCCGGGCTTGGCGGCTTCGTCGGCAAGTGTCGATATAACCGAGCTGTGGGGCGGACGGTCGGGACCTCCGATTCCGAGCGATATGATGTCGGCACCCTGAGCGTTGAGTTGTGCCACTTCACGCAGTCGGCGTGAAAAATAATATTCTTGTATCTCCGACACTCGTTTGGCCGGAACTATTTGTGTTGTTGATTCAGATTTCATTTTTACATTCGGTATATTCTCCAAGAATACGGAGGTCGTTGATTAACGGTTTGATTGCTTCGATTGACTGTCGGTAGCGAGCGTAACTGTCAAATGTGAAGTCGGCGTAGAATCGGTATTCCCATTCGCGCCCGAGTATGGGCATCGACTGAATCTTTGACAGGTTTATGTCGTAGAACGACAGGATGGTGAGCACTTTTGACAACGCTCCTTTGGTGTGGGGAGTTGTGAATACGATTGATGCCTTGTTTATCTTGCTTTCGTCGGGGCCTATCTCGGCGGCGAGGAGCGGGTCGGCGAGAATAAGGAAGCGGGTGAAGTTGCGCTTGTTGGTTTCGATGCTACGCTCAAGGATGTTGAGCCCGTAGAGCTCAGCGGCATATTCACCGCACACGGCCGCATGTCCGAGCAGATTGTTTTCGGCAATCTCCTTTGCGCTTCCTGCCGTGTCAAACTTCTCAATCATCTTCATGTTGGGGTGACGCAGTAGAAACTGCTCACACTGTCGCAATGCCATGGGATGGGAGTTGACTTCGGTGAGCTGGTCGATCGACTGTCCCGGCAGCGCTGCAAGAGTGTGCGATATTCTCATTTTGTATTCGCCTATGATGCGAGTCTGGTTCTTGCGCAACAATTCGTGATTCTGCAGCAGCGATCCCGCTATGGTGTTCTCGATGGCCAGGATGGCCAGCAATGAAGCATCGGTTGCAAGATGGTCAAACATCTCCTGAAATGAGTCGCAGGGTATTGTTTCGATTTCCTCGTTGCTGAAATAGTTGCGGGCGGCCGCATCGTGATAGCATCCCGCCACTCCTTGAATTGTTACTCGTTTTTTCATTGTTTCATTCAGTGTCATTATAAAACCAAAGTCCCGACCTTGTTAAAGGAGCGGGACTTACGGTGATGTCTTAAAGATGATTTATTGAGCAATTTTACGCGCGCCTCATCCCGCTTCAATTTCTTGCGAAATAAAAGTAAGAAAAGTAATATGCGTAAAATCGTGTCATTTGTTTCTGCTTTAGTTATAATTGCGATGCAAAAGTATGGTAAAAGTTTTAAACTTGCAACAAATTTCTTGAAAAGTTCAACAATTATTTGCGAAAAATGCTTCGTGACGCATGAACCGGCGATTTTAGAGCCGGTTCGACAATAAATATTAACGGCAGGGTCGCATAGTGCGGAGCGTTTTTTGGTCTGCGAGGAAGGAGTGTACTGGATGTACACGACTGACAAACAGACGGAAAAGCGCCCGCAATATGCGAGGCGATGGTAATTTTGGTTCAACCAAAAGGGAAAAGGTTTGATTTGTGTTATATCTCAGTAACATGAATCATTGGCTCCATGAAAATAAAGTTTAAGCATTGCCGGCGGAAGCGCATCCGTAAGTTTTTGTCAGGCTTCCATGGAAAGGAACGGACAGACCCCTATAAGATATTCACAGCTATTGCATATTTGGTTTACACCGGATGTCAGTGGAAGATGCTGCCCCGATATTTGATGGGACGAAAGTTACCTTCGCCTCGGCCACTCGTTGGTGCTTTTCTTCATCTCTTTCGGTCACGATGGAGCCCCATCGCTCCCTCAAGAGCTAAAGAAAATCACTCAACAATTGACCGCCCTGCCGTTAATATTTATGGTCGTACCGGCTCTTATACAAACGGATTGTGACGCTCTTCGCGGTCTATCGTGGTGGGATCGCCGTGTCCCGGATAGACGATGGTGTCGCCGGGGAGGGTGAGAACCTTGTTGCGTATGCCGTCAATCAGCTGATGGTGATTGCCGCCTACGAGGTCGGTGCGGCCGATGCTCGACTTGAATATCACATCGCCGGTTATGGCCCATTTGGATTGGGGGAAATAGAGGACTATGCTGCCGGGTGAGTGACCGGGTACGCCAAGCACCTCCACTTTCTCTCCGCCTATTTCTATGGTGTCGCCGTGCTGAAGCCGGCGGTCTATCGTTACCATCGATATGCTTTCGGGCAGGCCGAACATGCGACATTGCGCTGCGGCACGTTCACCGAGGAATGAGTCATCGGGGCATGCCTGTACATCGACTCCGTATTTGTTTTTGACATATATGTCGCCGAATATGTGGTCGACATGCATGTGTGTGTTTATGAGCTGCTTTACGGTTAGGTCGTTGTTTTTGATGAAGCGGTCGAGTGCAAGCTGCTCATCCTCGTTTATCATGCCCGGGTCGATTATTGCGGCCTCACGGGTGTCGGGGTTCCACACTATATAGGTGTTGACCCCAAACATATTGAATGTAAAAGTCTTGATTTTCAACATGGTAATTTTGATTTGTTAGATTTGGACATAAATTAGTTTTTTTGTTTCAAAGAACGGCTCATCGAAGTAACGGTTAAGCGGCTCTTCGATTACGGGATTCTTTATCCCGTGAAGTTCGCTCGACAAGTCACCGCCCTTCAGGCATATCAGTCCGTTGGGGTAGGCGTTGCGCGATGTGCGGCTCACATTCTTCTTGATTAGAGGCAGCAGCTCGTCGAGCCTCATCACGGCACGGCTCACCACGAAGTCGTAGGTGTTGCGACATTCGCCTATGTCGCCGTGCTGGAATGTCACGTTGTCAAGTCCGATTTGCTGAGCTATGTCCTGCGCTACTTTTATCTTTTTACCTATGCGGTCAATCAGGTGAAGCTTACATTCGGGCCACATTATGGCGAGAGGTATTCCCGGAAATCCGCCACCGGTGCCCATGTCGAGAAATGTAGTGCCCGTGACCGGATTGATGAACTTGGCTATCGCCAATGAGTGCAGGATGTGATTCCCCCACAGGTTGTCGATATCCTTGCGTGAAATGACATTGATTTTGGCATTCCACTCGGGATAGAGGTTGCCGATTTGTTCAAACTGTTGTTTCTGCTTGTCGGTGAGGGTGAAATATTTCAGAATCGTATCTATCATCTTGGTCGGGGTTGAAATGTTATCCTACGCAAAGATAACGTTTTTAAGTCTATCATGGATGATAACATGGCAAAAAATCGGCTCGGTATTGTGATTGCCGACACAAATGAGGCGGTTGCCGCCTATGTCGCAGACGGTACTAAATATTGTAAATATGGCTGTTTTGTTTGCAATCATGGCTCAATCGTTGTAATTTTGTGAAATATGATTAAAATTGGAGATTACAACGAGCTTGAAGTCGCTCGAAAAGTCGATTTTGGAATCTATCTGACTGATGGTGACGGAACCGATATCCTTTTACCTCAACGATATGTGCCGGGAAATCCCGATGTAGGCCAAAAGTTGAGGGTGTTTGTTTACGTGGACTCGGAGGGTAGGCTTATTGCAACTACCGAGGAGCCTTACGTAACGGTAGGACAGTTTGCATTTCTTCGTGTTGTCGATGTCAATTCTACCGGAGCATTTCTTGACTGGGGACTTCCTACCAAGCATCTGCTGTGTCCTTATCGCGAACAGAAGATGAAGATGTATCCCGGCCGCCGCTATCCTGTCTACGTGTATCTTGACGATTCGTCAAAGCGAATAGTGGCTTCGGCCCGCATAGAGCGTTTCCTGAACAATCGAATTCCCGACTATCGCTCGGGTGCCGAGGTGAAGGCGCTTGTGCTGCAGCGCACCGACATAGGCTACAAGGTCATTGTCGACAACCTCTACAGCGGAATGATATACAACGGCGACATATATGTCGACATAGCAATAGGCCAGACTATCGACGCGCGTGTGAAATACATTCGTCCCGACAGGAAAATCGACCTGACGCTGCGCTCGCATGAATATGACCGCGTGGCTACAGCCGAGCGTGCCATATTGCGCTATCTTGAAATGAACAATGGCTTTTCACCGATGGGCGACAACTCTTCACCCGATGAAATAAGAGTAGTGTTCGGCTGCAGCAAGAAGGACTTCAAGAAGGCCATAGGCCAGCTTTACAAGCAAGGCAAAATAGCACTGGTTGAAGACGGGTTGAGGCTTATTGCCGATAAATGATTGAATTTGCTGTCAATATAAGGCTTTATAAGGCATTTTTAAATCATATTTTAGCCTAAGTGTGAAAAATTTTGCGCAACTTTGCATATTAAAACTAACATCCAACAGGTAAATATAGTAATAATGGAGTTTTCAGCTACTCAAATTGCTGCCTTGGTCAATGGCACTGTCGAAGGTGACGGCTCGGCAACAGTGAGCACGTTTGCTAAGATTGAAGAAGGCCGTCCGGGCGCAATTTCTTTTCTCGCCAACCCTAAATATGCACATTATCTATATGATACGGGTAGCTCGGTGGTGCTCATAGGCCGTGATTTCGTCCTTGAACATCCCGTTAAGGCTACATTGATAAGGGTCGACGACCCGTATGCTACCGTGGCTCAGCTGCTGAGCATGGTAAGCAAGCTCACCGCTCCGCAGCCTGTAGGCGTTGAGTCGCCTGTGCATGTGGCTGAAGGAGTAACAGTTCCCGATGACGCATACGTAGGCGCCTTTTCATATATAGGAAAGGGTGTTACGATAGGAAAAGGCGTTAAGATATATCCCCAATGCTATGTGGGCGACAATGCCGTCATAGGCGACAACACAATCCTGTATCCCGGAGTCAAGGTGTACCACGGTTGCAGGATAGGCCGTAACTGTATATTGCACAGCGGAGTTGTGATAGGAGCCGACGGCTTCGGATTTGCTCCGGTCAACGGGGTTTACAACAAGATACCTCAAATTGGCAATGTAGAGATTGACGACGATGTTGAGATAGGCGCCAACACTACGGTTGACCGCGCAACTATGGGCAGTACACGCATACACAAGGGCGTGAAACTCGACAATCTCATACAGATAGCCCACAACTGTGAAGTGGGCAGCAACACCGTCATGGCCTCGCAGGTTGGTGTGGCCGGATCAACAAAGATAGGTTCCGGTTGCATGGTTGGCGGTCAGGCCGGATTCTCGGGACACATACATGTAGGCGACAATGTTCAGGTGGGTCCCCAGTCGGGCGTACCCAAGAGTGTAAAAGACGGCAGCCGCATTATGGGTTATCCGTCAACCGACTACAGCGACTTTGCCCGCCAGGTTGTGCATGTAAAGAATCTCGGAAAGCTATATGAACGTGTAGCCGAGCTTGAGAAACAACTCAATCAATCGAAAAAATAATATTAATTCATACTCATAACAATGAAACAACGTACGCTCAAGGAATCATTTAAGGTTAATGGTAAAGGATTGCATACCGGCTTGATGATAGAGGCCACTTTCCTTCCCGCACCTGAGAACCACGGTTATAAATTTCAGCGTCTTGACATGGAGGGGCAACCCGTCATCGATGCACTTGCCGAGTATGTCACAGCCACAACTCGCGGCACCGTAATCAGTAGAGGCGACCTTCGCATAAGCACCATCGAGCATGCTCTGGCTGCGCTTTATGCTGCCGGCATCGACAACTGCCTCATCCAGCTGAACGCTCCCGAGCTTCCCATCCTTGACGGAAGTGCCAAGGTATATTGCGAAAAGATAATCGAAGCCGGAATAGAGGAGCAGAATGCCGACAAGGACTTCTACGTTGTAAAACAGAAGATAGAGGTGCGCGACGACACTTCCGGTTCGTCGATAGTTGTGCTTCCCGACGATGAGTTCAGCATCGACACGATGGTTTCTTTTGACTCTCCCGTGCTGACTAACCAATATGCTTCGCTTGACAAGCTTGATGACTTTTCGCGTGAAATAGGCGCAAGCCGCACATTTGTATTCGTACGCGAGGTTGAGCCGCTTGTAAAAGGCAATCTCATCAAGGGCGGCGACCTTGACAATGCAATAGTGATCTACGACTCACCCATGCAGCAGGAGGAGCTCGACCGTCTTGCCGACCTTATGGGCGTTCCCCACAAGAATGTCACCGAGTTTGGTTATATAAACGACTTCCCCTTGCTGGCCGATAATGAACCCGCCCGTCACAAGCTTCTTGATGTACTGGGCGACATCGCACTCATCGGTCGTCCGATGCGCGGCAAGGTGATAGCCACCCGTCCCGGACATTCAATCAACACTACATTTGCCAAGAAGATACGCAAGGAGATCAAGCATCAGGAACTGCAGGCCCCGATATACAATCCGTCGGTAGAGCCGCTGATGGATGTTAACCGTATACGCGAGTTGCTTCCTCACCGTTACCCCTTCCTGCTTGTGGACAAAATCATCGATAAAGGCGACAACTACATCGTGGGCGTAAAGAATGTAACAGGCAATGAACCCTTCTTTGTGGGGCACTTCCCTCAGGAACCTGTGATGCCCGGTGTGCTTCAAGTCGAGGCGATGGCTCAGACCGGAGGACTGCTTGTGCTCAGCACCGTCGACGATCCCGAGAAGTATTCAACCTATTTCATGAAGATTGACAACGTGAAGTTCCGTAACAAGGTGGTTCCGGGCGACACTCTCATATTCCACGTTTCATTCATGACTCCCTTGCGCCGAGGCTGTGCAATCATGAAGGGCTATGCATTCGTGGGCGAGAAGATTGTTACCGAGTGCGAATTCATGGCCCAAATTGTAAAGAATAAATAATCACATCATTATTATATTAGAAATGAAACAACCTTTAGCTTACGTACATCCTGCGGCCAAGATTGCTCCGAGCGTAGTCATAGACCCGTTTGTAACCATCGACCAAAATGTTGAAATCGGCGAGGGTACACGCATTGGAAGCAACGTGACCATAATGGAAGGTGCACGTATCGGCAAAAATTGCACGATATTTCCCGGTGCCGTTATTTCGGCAATACCTCAGGACCTTAAGTTCCGTGGCGAGGAAACACTTGCCATAATCGGAGATAACACTACAATACGTGAATGCGTTACAGTGAATCGCGGAACGGCTGCACGCGGTAAGACGGTAGTCGGCAACAATTGCCTTCTCATGGCTTACTGTCACGTGGCTCATGACTGCATTGTCGGTGACAATGTAATCATGTCAAACGCCACCCAGCTTGCCGGTGAAGTGGTGGTCGACAATTTTGCCGTGATCGGTGGAGGAACACTCGTTCATCAGTTCTGTCACATAGGCCCGCATGTTATGATTCAGGGCGGTGCGCTCGTAAATAAGGACATTCCTCCTTACGTAAAGGCTGCACGCGAACCCATAGCCTATGCCGGAGTTAATTCGATAGGACTTCGTCGTCGTAACTTCTCCAACGAGCAGATTCGTGAAATTCAGGAGATATACCGCTATCTTTATCTCTCGGCTCTTAACGTGTCGGATGCCGTTGAGCGCATCGAGGCCGAGCTTCCCGCAACCAAGGAGCGTGACGAAATCATTCTGTTTGTGCGCAACTCCAAGCGCGGAATTATACGCGGATACGTATAATCGGAATATTTTCCCGATAAATATAGCAGGGGCATCGCATTGTGTAGTGCGATGCCCCTGTAGTTTTTTAGAGCCGTTAATATTTATTGTCGAACCGGCTCTTAGCCTTCAAGTTCCGAGGCTTCCCTCATTTCGTCATATTCCTGCCAATCGGGATCGTTTTCAGTGTATATGTTGATTGGAAGCAGGTCGAAGTCGGCAAGAGCCTCGTTGATCTTCTTTTCAAAGATGTGTATTGAACGGGTGTAGAATATCCAGTTGCGCTCGTCATCGCCAGTGTATATGCCGGTGAGTACCGCCACAGGGTCTTTGTCGAATGCCTTGGTCATGGCGTCCTGCACCGCCTCCATCACTTTGGAGGTGGGGTAGTCGGGCATTCCTGTCGCATCGCCGGGATATTTCCATGTCACTTCAACACGAATGTTGTACTTGCCGCTGTTGCGCACTTCATCGATGCCGCCACGGCCGGTCACTATTATCAGTCGCCCGTTTTCGCTTTCGGTGGGCGATGTCCACCATTCCGAACCTATTTTCATAATCGGTTGTTTTATACTCGCTCTTATTTTTTCCGAAATTAGCGAAATTACCTGAATATAGGACTATTTTTAGGAATAAAATTTTGTAAAAGCTTTCGGATTTGTGTATTTTCGCATTGTAATCTTGAATTCATTATGCTCAGATTGTTAATCCTGGCTATTGTCGTCCTACAGTGTACATCGGTTTATGCGCAGCCTTTAAGGGAGGTGAGGGGTGTATGGCTCACGACAAACGGTGGTATGGACTGGCCGGCAGGCCGATATGATGAGTCGTCGCAGAAAAAGTCGCTTGTCGAGATGCTTGACCGTCTTGCCGAAGCCAATTTCAATATGGTTTTATTTCAGGTTCAGGCCAATGGTGATGTGGCGTGGAACTCTTCGCTGCAGCCGGCCATGGAGTCGCTGACCGGTAACGGGTCACGCAGCCTCTCCTACGATGTGTGCCGCTTTGTGATAGATGAATGTCACAAGCGTTCGATGGAATGTCACGCATGGGTTGTGCCGTTCCGCATAGGCTCGTCACGTAACGCCGCACGTTATGCATCCAATAAAGTAAAGCATCCTTTGAAGTCACACCGTGACTTGTGTGTGCTCTATTCGGGCGGCTACTATCTCGACCCCGGGTTGCCTGAAACACGAAAGTATCTCTTGAAGCTGTATAATGAGTTGATTGAAAAGTATGACTTTGACGGAATCAACCTTGACTATACGCGTTATCCCGGTGATAAATTCAATGATGCGTCATCGTTCAAGGCCTACAATCCCGGCAAGTTGTCGCGCGACGACTGGCGGCGGGCTAATATAAATGAGTTTGTCGCTGAGCTGCATGACATGGCCAAGAAGGTGCGTCCTGGCATAAGGGTAGGGTCGGCGCCCATAGGCACATATAAAAATGTAGACAAATATAAGAACGCGACATCATATTTTAGCTATCAGCAGGATCCTTGTCAGTGGATAGAGTCGGGACATCATGATTTCATCATCCCTCAGATGTATTGGAACGAGGATTTCGGATTTACGCCTAATATGGTCACATGGGTCAACAACAGCTGCAAGCATCCCGTAGTAGTGGGACTTGCTCCCTATAAGCTCGTTGACTCTAAGTGGGATGTAGATGTGATAATCGACCAGATCGAGAAGACGCGCCGCACCGACGGAGTGGCCGGTGTGTGCTTTTTCAGGGCTGAGCATCTGCTTGGAAACAATCCCAAGATAAAGCGACTCTACGACAGGTTGCGCAAGAATGTTTTCAGCCGCCCTGCCCATCTGCCGCAGTTTGGAAGCGGCAAAGCTCCGTCGCCACGCAATGTAAAGGCCGAATATTCCAATGGCGGTTATGTAATCACTTGGGATGCTCCTCGCAATTGCGATGTAAGATACTATTCGGTCTATCTTACCGACGACAAGGGTGTGAGGATAGATCAAGCCTCCGACGATATAGTAGGATTCAAGGTAAAGGGCAACAGCTTCAACTATCGTTCGTCAAAGAAAGGGTTGAGGTTTGCCGTCACGGCATTTGACCGCGACTATTCCGAGAGCGATCCCGTCTATGTAAATCGCGGTAAGGATAAGAGTAAGAAGAAAAAGTCGAAATCCGATAACGACAGTAGCGATGAAGGCGTCTATGTCGATTATGATTTTTTATAGGAGAAGAGCCTATGGTGACAGCCGACCGATTGGAGTTTATTTGTCTTGATGCCGAATTTGCCGATTCACGCAACAATGAGATTCTGGAGTTGTCGATACATGACATTTCAGGAGAGGAGATATATCACCAATACTTTAAGCCTGTTAAGACCCGCAAATGGAAGAATACCGAAAAAATTCATCACATAACGCCCGCGATGGTCAAGGATAAGCCTACATTCAAGGAGTGTACTCACGACATTCAGGCGATCATAGACCGTGCCGGCTATATAATAGGCTTCGCTACCGAGAATGACATAAAGCATCTGAAAGGGTCGGGGATAAGGCACTTCACCAAGAAGCATGTTGTCAACATCAGGGAGTGGTACTGGCTGTGTATTGGACGCGACAAGGGTTATGACATGCTTAACGGTCCGGGATTGACAGTGTGTGCCGGTGACCTCGGCATTTATTTCCCCGATGATGACGCACACTCGGCATCCAATGACGCAAAGGTGACGCTTGACTGTTTTGTGGAGCTGGCCCGCAGTTTTGAGAATAAATACATGTCGGGTAGCGATAACGATGTCACGGATATTGTAGCGGAATTCAAGAAGGTCTATTCGGAAGCACAAGATGAGTATCACCGAATAAATGCGAGGGGCCGCATATTCCTGCTAAAGAACGACGGCGGAGGCTATAGGCTGAAACGGCTGAAGATTGACGAGAGCCCTGATGCCGATGTGGTGGAGTCGATAACTGTCGACGACCGGTTTCGTGCCGAATATGAGCTTCGCCGCAGATTTTTGCACCGATTGTTGCCCGATTCATCGGCTTATGGGTTGAATAAGCGTGATTTGGCTTATTTCCGCTCCTATTCCAACAAGTATGTTCCATTGCGAGCCAAGCACTATAAACGATTACTCCAGATGCTTGTTAAAAACTGATTCCTGTTGATTCAAAATTGTGATTGAACATAAAAAAGGATGGAAAAATTTGGTGAACGGCTCACGATTGAGTAACTTTGATAAAAATTAAAAATCGTATTCAATAATGGAAATAGCAGGAAAAATCATACTTGCCTTACCTGAACAGTCGGGAGTTTCAAAGGCCGGTAATGCGTGGAAAAAGCGTGAATATGTTCTTGAAACACAAGAAACTTATCCCAAGAAGGTGCACTTTGACCTTTTTGGCGACCGTGCCGACCAATATCCCCTGAATGTAGGTGATGAAATTGTGTTGAGCTTCGATATAAACAGCCGTGAGTTCAACGGCCGCTGGTACACCTCGGTTAGCGGTTGGAAGGTAGAGAAGGCCGGTGCGCAGGCCGCTCCCGCCGCTGCTCCCGTGCAGGACTTCCCCGGTGCGGTTCCTCCGCCTCCCGTGCCCGATCTCGGCAGTGATGCTACCGACGACCTTCCTTTCTAAAGGCTGACAGGTATAACGAAAAAAACGATGGAGCGTTTCATTTATTTGAGATGCTCCATCGCTTTTTTTATAAAGTCGTGTTGTTGTCGTGAATCAATCCTCGTCTTCGTCATCATCATCGAAGTCGAAGTCAAAGTCAAAGTCCCAGCCGTCGTTGAGTGCGTCCTCTTTGAAGCGCGACAGTTCACGGCCCTCTCTCTTGGTGGGACGGCCGAGGCCCTTGCGACGGTCTATGAATCCGCTTATCTTTACAACTTCAAGCAGGTCGAGTTCCGATTGAGGAGTTATGTTCTCAAGATAGTCGGGCACAAGTTTCGCGCCGAGTCGGTTCTCGGTAAGAGCCTTTACGAGGAATGAATAGGTTACCGGTGGTTTTCTCACCTTTATAACATCGCCGGGCTTTATTGTGCGTGACGGCTTTACTGTGGTGTCACCTACCATAACTCGTCCTTTCTTGCATGCATCGGTCGATATGGTGCGGGTCTTGAAAATACGTGTGGCCCACATCCACTTGTCAATGCGTTCTTCACTCTTTGCCATTTCGCCTATTTGTTATTGAAGTTGCACATTGCGAAATCTATTCCCGAGAGGCAGAATGCCTTTATGGCCTCGCAAGCCACATCCACTCGGGCCGGAAGCTGCTGGCGTTGGTCGAGGGTGAAGTGTCCGAGCACATAGTCGACCTGGCAACCGCGCGGAAAGTCGTTGCCTATGCCGAATCTCAGTCGCGGATAGGCGGGTGTGCCGAGCATCTGGGCTATGTTTTTGAGGCCGTTGTGTCCGGCGTCGCTTCCGTTAGGCTTTATGCGTATGGCTCCGAAGGCCAATGCGATGTCGTCGACAAGAACCAGAATGTGGTTTATGTCGATGTTCTCTTTCTCCTTCCAGTATCGCACGGCGTTTCCGCTGAGGTTCATGTAGGTCGAAGGTTTGAGCAGGGTAAGCTGCTTGTTCTTGAGCCTCATGTGAGCCACATCGCCGTAACGTTCGGTGGAAAAAGAAATATTGGATGCCTCGGCAAAGGCATCCAATATTCTAAAACCTATATTGTGGCGGGTTCCCCGGTATTCGTCACCGATGTTTCCCAAGCCGACAATCAAGTATTTCATTCAATCAATTTAATAGGTTGTGGGGTTTAAGCCTTAGCCTGTGCACCACGAGCGGCACGGGTGAGCTGAACGGCGCAAACAACAGCGTTCTTTGCATTCATCAGTTCGAGGCCCTCGAAGTGGAGGTCGCCAATCTGAAGTGTCTTGCCAAGACCGAGGTTGTCGATGTTGATGACAACGCGTTCGGGAATTGCAGTGTAGGGAGCCTTAACCTTAATCTTCTTCATTGAGAGGTTGAGCTTACCACCGGCCTTAACACCTTCGGCGTGGCCTTCGAGCTGTACGGGAACTTCAACTACAACGGGCTTCTTGTCGTTAACCTCAAGAAGGTCGATGTGGAGGATTGAATCCTTTACAGGGTGGAACTGGATTTCGCGGAGAACAGCATTGCGCTTTTCGCCGTTGATGTCGAGCTCGATTGCGTAGATGTCGGGAGTGTATATGAGCTTGCGCACATCCTCGTTGCTTACTGCGAGGTCGGTAGTTACAAGACCTCTGCCACGACCGATTTCTACAATCTTCTCACCGGGCTTGAGAGCTGCGGTGTAGGGAAGTTCTACGATTTCACCACCGTTAAGCACTACGGGGATTTTGTTCTCGGCACGGAGTGCCTTGGCGGCCTTCTTACCCAAATCGGTACGGGGCTCGGCTGATAACTGATAAGTTTTCATTTCGTTGAAATAGTTTAGTTGTGTTACTCAAAATTAAGTGATACTTGTAATGCTCCTTAATTTCCCATCACACGGGATGCTAAAAAGCGGTGCAAAGGTATTGATTTTTGCGCATATTACAAAGTAAAACTGCAGGAAATGTTAAAAATAACACTCGGTAGTTTGACAGTTGCATTTTCATGAATCTTTTTTGCTGGCACGCTTGCACGTGTCAAATTTTATTACTATCTTTGTAGCACCGTGTAGCAATCAACGGCAGGGCGGCATAATATGAAGCTGAAAATAACCAAGACAAAAAAGACTTCCATCCTTTATGTACAGAAGGCATACAGGGACAAGAACGGCAAAAGTACCTCAAGAATCCATGAGCGCCTTGGAACGCTTGAGGAAGTTCGTCAGAGATGCGGAGACAGAGATCCTGTTGAATGGGCCAGGGGATATATCGCCAGGCTTACGGCACAGGAGAAGGAGGGCCGGCAGGTGATAATATCACGTCTGTCGCCCACAAAGCTTATTGAAAAAGGCGAGGCTCAGAGTTGCGAGAGCGGATATCTGTTTCTTAAACGGCTGTACCATAAGGTCGGGATGGACAGGATATGCGAGGCAATCTCACGTAAACATAAGTTCGACTTCGATTTCAACAAAGTTCTGGAGCTGATGGTCTACGAACGGCTTTTGAGACCGGCTTCAAAACTAGGTAATTATCGCAGGAGCGGAAGCTATATCGAGCCTTTTGATATAGAAAAACAGCATATCTACAGGAGTCTGGATATCCTGGACAGACACGGTGAATACATCCAGAAGAGACTTTTCCTTAATTCGTCAAAGGTTGTCGAACGGGATACGACCGTCATGTACTATGACTGCACCAACTATTTTTTCGAGAGAGAATCTGCCGATCCGGACTATGTGACAGACAAAAAAGGGAACGTTCATGAACGTATACGCAAGTACGGAGTCTCCAAGGAACATCGACCGAACCCCATCGTACAGATGGGTATGTTCATCGACAACTCCGGCATGCCGGTTGCGATGTGCATCAATCCCGGCAATGCCAACGAACAGACTACCTTGATTCCAACTGAAAAGATTATAGTTGAGAAGATGGGGGTCAGCAAGATTGTAGTCTGTACAGACGGAGGTCTCTCTTCTGAAGGCAACCGGTCATATAACTCCACAGCAGAAAGATCATTCATAACGGTGCAGTCAATAAAGAAACTGGAGGATAATCTCAGGGACTGGTGTCTGGAACCGACAGGATGGAAACTTGTAAAGTCCGACACGGTACAAAAAGACAAGCGGTACCGGGATGCAGACGAGGATGAACTGGAGTTTGACCTGACTGATGCCGATACTGCCCGTTATTACGGAGACCGCACTTTTTATCGCGAGCGTTGGATTGTCAATGAAAAGACAAAGTTCTCTCAAAGATTGATTGTGACATTTTCATACAAATACCGCGACTACCTCCGATTCCTGCGTCAACGCGAGATTGACAAGGCTGACAGCAATGCACGTGGAAACAGGACATTGACCAAATCTTATAAGAGCCCTGACAGGTTCCTTTCCGAGACCTACGCCACAGAAGACGGCGAGGTTGCGGTATTCAGAACCGTCTCCCTGAATCTTGACGCCATATCAGAAGAAGAAAAATATGACGGCTTCTATGCGATATGTACGGATCTGTCTGACAATGTGACGAAAATCATCGAACTGAACCATAACCGCTGGGAGTCGGAGGATGCCTTCAGGGTCATCAAGACTGACTTCAAGGGTCGACCCGTCTTCGTCTGGACGGCGGAACACATAAGGGCCCACTTCATTGTCTGCTTTATCACACTACTGCTCTTCAGAATAATGGAAAAGGAACTGAACTATAAATACACATCCTCCGCTATAATTGAGAAACTACGGTCAATGACTATGAACATAGTCAAGGGAGAAGGCTACAAGCCTAACTTCACACGGGATGATCTTACCGATGACCTACATGCCAAAGCCGGCTTCAGACTCGACACCGAGATTGTTACTCGTCAGAAAATCAAACAGATTATTGCTAATATTAAAAAAGGTTAAATATAGATAACCCCATTCCAGTGCTACATATATAGACCCTTTTGCACATGGCTTCACGCCAATGTACAAAAGGGTTTGCTCGTTTTTGGACTGTAAAAGATGGGGTATTGATTTTTGCGCATATTACAAAGTAAAACTGCAGGAAATGTTAAAAATAACACTCCTGCAGTCATTATTTTGTCAATATTCAGTTTAAAAATCGCATTTCCAGCGTTTAAGGAACGCCTGCGACTTGTGAATCTCCTTGTACATGACGATGTCCTCGCGAATGAAGGGCACTTCGTTGCGGTAGGCTTTCAGGAACTTCTCGATGTAGGGCGACGACTTGAGTGGACGACGGAATTCGATGCCCTGAGCCGCATTCATCAGCTCTATCGACAATATCAGTTCAAGATTGTCCATGACCTTGTAAAGCTTGGTGGCTGCATTGGCTCCCATGCTCACATGATCCTCCTGTCCGTTGCTCGACACGATTGAGTCGCTTGATGCAGCGTAGCAGTACATCTTGTTCTGGCTTACCATCGATGCTGCGGCATATTGCGGAATCATGAATCCGGAGTTGAGTCCCGGTTCGGCTACAAGGAATTCGGGAAGACCTCGGAGTCCCATTATCAATTGAGCCACACGACGCTCCGATATGTTGCCGAGTTCGGCCATGGCTATTGCAAGATAGTCATAGACCAGTGCAAGGGGCTGACCGTGGAAGTTACCTCCCGAAATGATGAGGTCTTCGTCGGGGAATATGGTCGGGTTGTCGGTCACTGAGTTGATTTCAGTCAGCAGCACCGATGCGGCGTGCCTTATTGCATCCTTGGTTGCGCCATGTACCTGAGGTATGCAACGGAAGGAGTAGGGGTCCTGTACGTGCTTCTTGGGACGGTTTATTATTTCGCTTCCTTCAAGGAGGTGCCTGAAGTTGTTGCCGGTTTCTATCTGGCCCTTATGGGGACGCATCTGCTGTATGCAGTCCATGAAGGGAGCCAGCAGGCCGTCGTAGGCTTCAAGTGAAATGGCGGCGATGAGGTCGGCTTTCTTGGACAGGCGCATAGCTTTCAACAGCGCGTAAACGCCGTTTGCGCTCATGAACTGGGTGCCGTTGAGCAGCGCGAGGCCCTCTTTGCTTTTCAGCTTTATGGGCTCCCATCCAAATTCGTCGAGCACGCTTATCGCCTCGCAGCGTTTCCCTTTATAATATACATCACCTACGCCGATAAGGGGGAGGAACAGATTGGCGAGAGGGGCGAGGTCGCCCGATGCGCCGAGTGAGCCACGGTCGTAGACAATGGGCATGACATCGTTGTTGAAGAAGTCGATGATGCGCTGCACTGTTATCAGCTGCACACCGCTATGGCCCAATGAAAGCGCATGAGCCTTCAGCAGGAACATGAGCTTCACTATTACATGGGGAATTTCGTTGCCTACACTGCAGGCATGGCTCTTCACGAGGTTTTCCTGTAGTGTGTTGAGCTCGTCGAGCGAGATGTTTTTGGTACACAGCGATCCGAATCCTGTTGTAATGCCGTAAAGAGGTTCGGTCGATTCTTCGATTTTGCGGTCGAGATAGTTTCGGCACTTTTCAATTCGCTCTTTGGCCGCAGGCGAGAGTTCGAGTTTGAGATTCTCGTTGATTATTCGTTCAATGTCCTCAAATGTGAGGTCGCCATTGCCTATTTGAAATATGTTTTTGCTCATTGGTGATTGGTTTATTGTAGATTTTCATTAAGATAGTCAAGCACTCGCTTCTCGATGGCCACTGCTTGGTCCTGTAGAGAGGATGCTTCGAGCGCCATAGTTTTTACGTAATCTTCGTCCTTGATCGATGAAAGGTTGATGCGCACGTTCATCAAAGCTCCGAGAACTGCCGTGCGTGCGCACATTGTGGCTACGCAGGCATCGGTTACGGCATTCTGGTTGCCGGTGCGTGCTATCACTTCGAGTTTGGGCATGATGGAGATTACGCGGCGGGCAACCTGCATAGGCACTTCGGCTGCATATTTCGTAGCCGATTGTATTGCGGCGCTTCTTGTCGATTTCTCCTCGTCGGTGTCCTTGGGAAGCTTGAATGCGTCAAACACGAGATTGTAAGCATCGCTGTCGCGGTCAATGTCGGCTTCGAGTTCGTTACGTACAGGCTCTATTTCGGCAAGCAATGTCGTCATTTCGGCTTCACGGTCGGCATATTTCTTTCGGCCTATCGTGAGGCGTGTCACCATTTCGCCGAGTGCTGCGGCTATGGCTCCGTTAAGGGCCGAGATGCTGCCTCCGCCGGGTACGGGGTCGTTGCCTGCGGTCTTGTTTAGAAAATCTTTTACTGATAGATCGGTCAACATGGTTTATTCAGGTTAATTGTTGTTATACGAAACAATCCGGCCGCGCTTTACAGTCATGATTACTGAGTTCATGCCGGTGTAATAGGGTAGCGTGTAGTGAGTGTCGGAGTCGAGCATCACGAGGTCGCCGAGCTTGCCCGGTTCAAGTGAGCCGATATATTCGGCTCGGCCTATTGCCGCAGCTCCGTTGAGTGTAAGTGCGGTTATGGCCTCTTCAACCGAGAGGTTCATGTAGATGCATGCGAGGGCGAATGTCAACGGTATTGAGCCGCTGCAGCAGCTTCCGGGGTTAAGGTCGGTGGCCAATGCCACGGCACATCCGGAGTCAATCATTTCGCGTCCGTGGGCGTAGGGCTCGCGCAGCGTGAATGCCGTCAGCGGCAGCAGAGTTGCCACCACATCGCTGTGGGCCATCGCCTTTATGCCTTCATCCGATGCGTGAAGCAGGTGATCGGCCGACAATGCGTTCAGCTCAGCCGACAGTTCGGCACCTCCTGTGGTCACTATCTCGTCGGCATGGATTTTTATGCCGTAACCCATGTCGGCGGCTGCCTTAAGCAGTCGTCGTGACTGTTCCACGGTGAAAACTCCGCGTTCGCAGAATATGTCGCAATTTTCGGCGAGATTTTGCTTCTTGACTTCGGGCAGCATCTCACGTATTATGAAATCGATATATTCGTCATGTCGACCGTCATACTCGGGCGGCAGGGCATGTGCGCCGAGATAGGTTGTGGCTATGTCGACTTTGCGTTCGGGATCATCGTTGATTTCGGCCATTACGCGCAGTTGTTTCAACTCGGCTTCGCGGTCGAGTCCGTAACCGCTCTTTGCTTCGACTGTCGTGACACCCATGCGGCTCATTATGTCGATGAAGTGACGCGTCTTTTCAACGAGCTGTTCGGTCGATGCCTCGCGGGTTGATTTCATTGTGTTGACTATGCCTCCTCCACGCTCCATTATCGACATATAGCTGTCACCACGCATTCGCCACATGAATTCTTCGGGACGGAAACCGCCGAACACCAAATGGGTGTGTGAGTCTACAAATCCGGGCAGAACCACTCGGCCTTGTGCATCGATGGCGGTGATGTCGATGTTTTCGCGCACGTGACCCACATAGTCGATAGTCCCGTCTACTATCGTTATTTCACCGTCGGGTATATGGTGAAGCTCGTTCATCGCTTTGCCGTGAAGGGCCTTGCGACCCTTAGGCGTGAGGATGTTGGCGTGGATTATTCGTAATGTCGACATGGGCGTTTATTCCATTATGCGTGCTTCAAGCACCTGTTGCATGGAGAAGTTTTCGAGTCCGAGGTAGTAGGCCGATGTGTCGATGAGTGCAGCCATGGGCACGAGGCCTATTATTTCGCTGCCGACTACGTTTACTCCGTAACGGCGAGCCTCAAAGCGCACCATCTCCATGGCCTGGTAGAGTGCTGTCTTGGTGTAGTCGGTCATGTTGATCGACACTTGGGTTATGCCGCGCTCTTTAAGTTCCACTCCCATTGCTTTGCAGTAACGCAGGCCACCGCCTATGAAGCGTATCTTCTTGGCTATGCCGTGGGCTATTTCAAGGCTTGGAGTGTCGAGATTTATGTTGTAGGCTACAAGAGGCATGCGTGCTCCTATGGCTACTGTTCCGGCTGTCGGATGGCGTTCGGCCGGTCCGAAGTCGGGATGCCATTCGGGGAGTTTTATCTTTTCGGCCATGCCTTCAAACTCACCCTTGCGCACTGCTGCAAGATTTTCGCGATGAGGTGCCGATGCCGATTTCTCATACAGGAATACGGGAAGATTGTAACGCTCGGCAACCGTTGCGCCTACTTCACGTGACAATGCAATTGCATCGTCCATGGTGCAGCCTTTTATGGGAATGAAAGGCACTACATCGGCAGCTCCCATGCGCGGATGCTGGCCTTGATGGTGATTCAGGTCGATCAGTTGGACAGCTATGCCTATGGCTTCGATTACAGCCTCTTTGAGTGCTTCGGGTTGTCCTACTACGGTTACAACAAGTCGGTTGTGGTCGATGTCATTGCTGTAGTCGAGCAGTTTAACTCCTTCTTTGCTGCGAAACGGGTTTACAATCTTATCTATCTTTTCAAGGTCGCGCCCTTCGCTGAAGTTAGGCACGCACTCCATTATTTTAGTCCAGCTCATTTTGCGTTTTTGTTTAAATAGTTGTTTACTGTGTTGGTTATCAATTCGTCATCGGCTATGTTCGGGATGGTTATGTGGTAATAGTCGCCGTTTTTGTCGTTGAACTCTTGCGATGTGGCCATGGCGTTGGGATTTCGTGCCCATGAACGGCGGGCCACACCTCCCATTACATCCCACAGCATTGACGAGCGCAGTATCTCATCGACGCGCTCCGAGCCGTCGCACACCATTCCGAATCCGCCGTTGATGGCCTTGCCTATTCCCACGCCGCCGCCGTTGTGCAGTGCTACAAGACTCATGCCTCTGGCGCAGTTTCCTGCAAAGCACTGTACGGCCATGTCGGCCATTACGTTGCTGCCATCCTTGATGTTGGAAGTTTCACGGAAGGGTGAGTCGGTTCCGCTTACATCGTGGTGGTCGCGTCCAAGCATGATGGGGCCGACTTCGCCGTTGCGCACCATCTCGTTGAATCGAAGCGCTATTTTCATGCGTCCTTCGGCATCCTGGTAAAGGATGCGCGCCTGGGTTCCCACGACAAGGGCATTGCGCTCGGCGTCGCGAATCCATATCCAGTTGTCCATGTCCTGTCCGCGTCGATTGGGGTCGATGCACTCCATTGCGGCGTGGTCGGTCTTTATAAGGTCGCTGTGTTTTCCGCTAAGGCATACCCAGCGGAACGGGCCGTAACCGTAGTCAAACAGCTCGGGACCCATTATGTCCTCAACGTAGGAGGGCCATATAAAGCCGTCCTTCTCGTCGATGCCGTTACGTGATATCTCCTTTACTCCGGCGTCATATATGGCTTTCATGAATGAGTTGCCGTAATCGAAGAAGTAGGTTCCGCGCTCTACGAGCTGCTTTATGATGTTGAAGTGACGGTGCAATGAGGTGTTGACAAGACGCTCAAATTCATCGCGATCGTCACGCAGTAAACGTGTACGCTCCTCAAATGTCACACCTGCCGGACAATATCCGCCTTCGTATACGGCGTGACATGATGTCTGGTCGCTCAGAAGCTCGATGTGAATGTTGTTGTCGAGCGCATATTGCAACAGGTCCACTACATTGCCGTGATAGGCGATTGAGCGTGGCTCTTTTGCTTCCATTGATTCATGGGCAAGGCGATAGGCTTCGGCAAGGTCGTCGGTTACATATTGAACCCATCCCTGATCGTGACGGGTCTTGATGCGCGATGCGTCGACTTCGGCGATTATAGCGGTGGCTCCGGCAATTTCGGCTGCTTTGGGCTGTGCGCCGCTCATGCCGCCGAGTCCCGACGAAACAAATAAGTGTCCGCGCAGATTGCCGTCCTGCGGCACACCGAGTTTCATGCGTCCTGCATTCAGCAGGGTGTTGAATGTTCCGTGTACGATGCCTTGCGGGCCTATGTACATCCATCCGCCGGCAGTCATCTGGCCATAGTTGGCAACTCCCATCTGTGCTGCGACTTCCCAATCCTTTATGTTGTCGAAAAGTCCCACCATCATGGAGTTGGTTATGATTACGCGGGGTGCTTCGGGCTTCGACTTGAAGAGGCCGAGAGGGTGTCCCGACTCGATTACGAGTGTCTGGTCCTGAGTGAGCTCCTCAAGATATTGCTTTATGAGCCGGTATTGCATCCAGTTTTGGCACACCTGGCCGGTTTCGCCGTAAGTGACGAGCTCATAGGGATAAAGAGCAATGTCGAAACACAAATTATTGTCGATCATCACCTGAAAAGCCTTGCCCTCGATGCATTTTCCTTTATATTCATCGATAGGTTTTGCTTTCAAGTCACCTTGAGGACGATAACGGTAACCGTATATTTTGCCTCGGGTGAGCAACTCTTCCATGAACTCGGGAGCGAGTTGGGCATGAAGTGATTCGGGGATGTAGCGTAACGCATTTTTTAAGGCTGTTTCGGTTTGTGCTTTTGTAAGCCTGTAGCCTCGGTCGGGTGCTCGCCTTATGCCCGGCACAAATTCGGGATATTCGGGGAGCTTGTCGGATAGCGAAAATTTCATGGGTGATATGGTTAATCTTATGCTGCAAACTTACAAATTTATTTTTATACGACCAATAGGGCGATAAAAAAAGAGGTCGTTACGCAGTGTAACGACCTCTTTGGTGACTCCTACAGGATTCAAACCTGTAACCTTCTGATCCGTAGTCAGATGCTCTATTCAGTTGAGCTAAGGAGCCAAAAAACTCTCTCTATTTCAATGTGACTCCTACAGGATTCAAACCTGTAACCTTCTGATCCGTAGTCAGATGCTCTATTCAGTTGAGCTAAGGAGCCTTTCTTGGTTTGCGGTTGCAAAGGTAAGCAACATTTCTGAAATCTCCAAAACTTTTCGGATAAAAATGTGTTGTCACCGTTAAAGTTTTTTGCCCGAGGATGGGCCTGACGGCCACAATGCACTATCAATCAAAATAATGACGGATGACATGGTTTTTACCCGCATCATCCGTCATTGAATTGTAGTTTATGTTAATGCCGTCAATTAATATTTAAACGGAGTGTTCTTTACATAGATTTTGAAATCCTTGATTGCGCCGGGAACATCGCTCTCCATTCGCGGGAGATACTGGAATCCTTCGATGCTGTGGGTCGCTCCGAGGTCAATCACTATGGCGTGGGGGAACGGTGTTCCGGGAACGGTGCTCCAATAGGTCGACTCCTGAAGGTCGAATGTCTTGTCGCCCGAGCGGTTCATTCTTGCCACATCCTCGCTGTCGGCATAGTTTACAATCCACGGCTCGCGTGACAGACGCTCGCCTTTGTCGTCCAATACATACATCTCGGCTATGGCGGCGATATCCTTTCCATTGATTGAATTAAGTGCCTCAAGGCAGATGTAGCGACCGGTCACAGGCTTGTCAAATTTCACCTCCTGCCATCCGTTGCCGGGAGCGAAGCTGCCGGTGTAGACCGGAGTTTCCGATGAAAGCACGAGATTCTGTCCCTCTTCGCGGTGGGTGAGAGGTTTCTGAACAAGCAGCTGGTCGAGGAGCGGTTCACGCAATCCTTCCGACTTTGCTTCCTTCGGGCCTATAATGTCGAATACAAGTATTTCATTTTCGCCTTTCTTGAGCCAGCATCCTGGCATATACAGAGTCTGTTGCGGGCCTATCTCCCAAATGCGTCCCATGGGATGTCCGTTGACATATACAAGACCTTTACCCCATGTCTCAAAATTCAGGAATGTATCCGACGGTTTCTTGACATTGAATGTTCCGCGATATACACCGCGAGGCAGGCGTCCGTTTTCGTCGGGAGTGAAGGTTTCGATAGGATAGAATTCACCAATCGAGGTATAGGTGTCGTAGGTGTCCTCTATATTATATACCTTCCAGTTTTTGAGGTCGCACACAAATCGGTGTCCTTCATTGTCGACGGTGACGGTGACATTGCCGGTTATACCCTTGAAGTCCTTTATTGCGCGGCCGAAGTTGATGCGGCCCATGGCCTCGATGAGTATGTCGAGTGTTGCGCCTTTCTTGCATGCCGGAATTGTGAGGGCTTTCTCGCCGTTGCGACGATCGAGCTTGCCGATGAATTTTCCGTCGACAAATACCTGAGCGTAGTCATGAGGATCGTTAACGGTAAGAAGTGCCGGTTGCTTGAGTTCGGGAAGTGTAGTGCGGTAGAGGATGCTGCCGAATCCCTGGTCATACTCTTCCATGGTGCGTATCTCGGCATCACTCTTAGGCTCCGGCAGATTGGAGAACAACGGTGCCACTTCTGTGAATGTGAACGACGGTATGGCGATGGGCTTGATGAGCGAGGGCACATCGGCCTGCTTCTTGCCGTCCATGTATTTGGCGAGTGTCTTGCGGAGTTCCCAATATTTGGGAGTTGTCTGTCCCGACTCGCTGATGGGTGCATCGTAGTCGTAGGATGTGACATCGGGAGCAAATCCGGGAGAGTTGGCTCCGGCCCAATGTCCCCAGTTGGTTCCGCCGTGAGTCATGTAGAGGCTGAATGATATGCCCTTTGAAAGCATCTCGTCGATGCCGGCTATCATGTCGGCGGCAGGGCGTGTTTCGTGATTGGCTCCCCACTTGTCAAACCATCCGCTCCAGAATTCGGAACACATCAACGGACTGTTGGGTCGTACCTCTTTAAGCTTGGCAAACTGCTGGTCGATGTTGGCTCCGGTGCCGAAGTTCATTGTCCATATAAGGTCGTTAAGTCCGTTGTTCAGGAAGTTGGACGACCAGTCACACTGGAACAGGGTGACTTCGTTGCCGAAGTTCTTGCGCAGCATGTCACGTATTTCCGAAACATACTGCTTGTCGATACCGTAGGAACCGTATTCGTTTTCAACCTGAACCATGATTATGGGGCCTCCGTTGGCAATGGTGAGGTCGGATACCTGATCAGCTACGGCCTTCTGGAATTTGTCGACACGCTCAAGGAAATAGGGATCGGATTCGCGAAGGCGTATATCCTTCTTCTTCAGAAGCCACCAAGGAAGACCTCCCATTTCCCATTCGGCGCATACGTATGGGCCGGGACGCAATATGACTTTCATGTCATTTTGCTCGCAAAGTTTTACGAATTCACGGAGGTCATTCTGTCCGGTGAAGTCAAATTGGTCGGGCTTGGGCTCGTGAGAGTTCCAGAATACATAGAGGCACACTGCATTCATGCCGAGGGCTTTGCACATCTTGATGCGCTGATCCCAGTAGGGTTTGGGTATGCGCGGATAGTGAAGCTCGGCAGCTTTCACTACAAATGGCTCTCCATTGAGCAGGAATGTACCGTCGCCGGCCTCGAAACGCGGTTGATCGGCATAGTCGTTCATGCTCCATCGCTCTTTCCAAGGAATTGTTATCTTGCCGTTTTTCATCGACAACGGCAGCCACACGTAACGCGAGTTTTCAAGATCAGTCTTGTTCCAACGGTCAAACATGGCTACGTAGAGATCTTTCTTGCCGTATACGGGCTGAACATAGGTGCTCTGTGCGTAAAATGTCTTGTCGGCGTCGGTTCCGGTACATGGATTGCCTAATACTTTCCACTGTCCCATTATGGAGTCGGCAACAGCAAGTTCGGCCTGATTGGGGTCCCATCCGGTGCAGCCCGATGACAGCATGTAGTACTTTCCGTCGTGCTTGAACACGGCAGGAGCTTCGCGGCTTGCACCGATGAAGTTGCGGGTAAATCGTCCCGAGGGGCGTAGATAGTCGTCGGTCAGCTCGCTGATATAGAGAGTTGCGTTATTTTCTGATGAGTATAGCTGATAGGCTCGTCCGTCATCGTCGACAAAGAGTGTCTGGTCGCGGCTCATCGCATTGTTGGGACGGAAGCTGCCGAGATATTTGAATGGGCCGGTGGGGGAGTCGCTTACGGCAACACCTGCTGCGGCCTTGCTGTAGTCGGCGCTTTCGACATGGGCCCACATTACAAATTTGCCTGCCTTGGCGTTGTAGATTACTTTGGGGCGCTCAAGTACCTTGCTCGGGTGGAGATCGCTGCTCGCATCTTCCTCGGCGGGAAGAACGATGCCCTCAAAGGTCCAGTTTACCATGTCGGGTGATGAATAGCAGCTCACACCTGTCACATCGGTGCGGTAACATTCCCATGTCGCCCAGTCGGGCAATACGGTTTTGCCTTTCTTGTACTCACCATACCAGTAATATTTGCCGTTATGGTAAAGAATACCGCCGCCATGAGCATTGATTGGGTTTCCGTCGGTGTCGTTCCACACTTCACCGGGGACAATGACATTGTTTTCTATCGGCTTGGCTTCAGCGATTGATGCACTTAATAGCAGGCTTGCTGCTATCGCCAAGTTGCAAAAGAACTTTTTCATGCTTAGAGGTTATTAAATGTTTGGTAAATAAATTGTCTTGGCATCATGTACACAACGTGACAACGATTGCGTTTATGGATTCACAAAGATAATAATAAATTTGAAAATCACCGAATTGACTTGACTGCAAAATATTGGGAATCCATATAAAAAGGGACTGTCCGACGATTGTCGGACAGTCCTTACAGGCATAATTAACTAATTGGTAATTAGTCCAAAAGATGAGAAACCATTTATCACAAACAATCAATCACCGATTTATCATTTTAAGTAAATCTGCCGTTTGTCGTAAATTATTAGTTGTGTAGTATAAGGATATGTAATATAATTTTGAGGTACTATAATATAATTTTGAGGTACTATAATATAATTTTGAGGTATTATAATATAATTTTGAGGTATTATCTCTTCGCAAGAGATTTTTCATTACAAAAATAATGCATTTAATCAAGATTAGCAAATTAATATGCCATTCTGTTGCATAAAAATGTTTACAATTATAGACGATTGTTTCTCAATCTATAACTTTTTGCTGACTAAACGCACTAATTACTAATCAATTGTATCATTTCAAAATCTCTTGCGAAGAGATGCATATTTTTATTTGAAAATCACGCACACATTGCACTTTTCACTGATTGCATCCCTTTTTCTGCTGACACAAATATAGAAGTCGATTTATATTACTATGTATAACGGAATATTAGACCAAGAGTAATGATTGTATGTCATCTCAAATTGTGACGACATCTCCTTACAAAAGTCCAAAAATGTCATTGCCATACTCTGCAAAAGAGTATGGCATACAACTATTGAAGAGGAATTTATACAAGTACTATACGCATATTTCCGCAATTGAGGGAAACATTAACACCAAGAGCCTTAAACGCCCTTGATATTGTATTGATGGTTAAGTTATGTCCGTTCTCAATGCGCGATATTTGTGCTTTCTTTACTCCCATGAGTGTTCCAAGTTCTTCTTGGGTCATGTTTTTTTCTTTTCGAGCTTGCTTTATCGCTTCTCCTATATGGTAGGCATGGATTTCCTCTTTTACCGATGCCTCAAAAGCGTCGCGGCGTGGAGTTCCGACGGTTCCGAGGTACTTATCTTCAAGTTCCTCAATGGTGGTATATTCTAATTGTGCCATAGCTTATTTATTTTTATTGTTGAACCATTCTTTGCGAATTGCTTTCGCTTTGTCTTTATCTCGTTGAGGCGTTTTTTGAGATTTCTTGATGAGTCCATGGGTCGCTATCACAAGTGTTTCGCCGTCATTGTCCCAAAAGGCAAACAGACGGTATGCCATGCCCTGACATGATGTGCGGAACTCCCAAATGTCATCGTCCAACTTCTTGAACAACTCTTTATCTTGTACGCCGAAACGGACTTTACGAATATTGTAAAGAATTTTCTCTCTGACCTTATCAGGGAGTGCGTCGAGAAATTCCCGTGCATCTTTGAGAGCGATGAGCTTGAAAAGCGGTTTATCCATGGTCATTCTTAATTACTCTGCAAAGTTAATCAAAAAGTTTACATAATAAGAAACATTTTGGAGATAATTTTTGTTCGGATTTCCATTTATTCACTAATCGAAAAGTATTTTTGAATGCAACAGTTTAGAGTTTTATATGTTAAAATCGGCATATATAGTCAGTCTGTAATCAAAATTTGCAAAATAAAAATCGCAACCGTTTTGTGATAAAGCGATTGCGATTGAATAGTGTATTCCCATGGGGAGTCGAACCCCAATCGACGGAACCGGAATCCGTTATTCTATCCATTGAACTATGGGAACATTTTGAATGGATTTCATGTGCAAAAGTACGAAAGTTTTTGTAGTTTTGCAAATCAGATAAAACACTTATTTCAATCATGAATGTAAGAATCGACCCTTCTTGGAATAAAGAACTTCAGGATGAGTGGGATAAGCCTTATTTCGCGGAATTGACCGATTTTGTGCGTCAGCAATACCAGGATTCCCGACAGATTGTATATCCTCCTGCTTCCAAAATTTTTGCAGCTTTTGACGAGTGTCCTTTCGACAAGGTGAAAGTCGTTATTCTCGGTCAGGATCCCTACCACGGTCCCGGACAGGCCAACGGTTTGTGCTTCTCGGTGGGCAACGGTGTTGCTCTGCCTCCGTCGCTTGTAAATATATTTAAGGAGGTGCAGGACGACCTTAAGCTGCCTGAGGCGTCGACCGACGGTGATTTGTCGCGATGGGCACGACAGGGTGTGCTGCTTCTCAACTCGACTCTTACCGTGGAGGCTCATCGGCCTACATCGCATCAGGGCAAGGGTTGGGAAACATTTACCGATGAAGTGATAATGCGTCTTAACCGCGACCGGGAGCATCTGGTGTTTATTCTATGGGGCTCCTACGCCATAAAGAAAGGTGCTTTCATTGACCGAAACCGTCATCTTGTGTTGACATCGCCTCATCCATCGCCGTTGTCGGCTTATCGCGGATTCTTCGGGTCGCATCCTTTCAGCCGTGCCAATCAATATCTTGTCCAACATAATGAAACTCCTATAAACTGGCGATGAATAATAGACCTACATTGGAAGAGCGCATTGAACGCGCTCGCGCACTACACGCCGAGGGCTATAATTGCTCTCAATGCGTATTCATGGTATTTGACGACATCCACTCTTTGTCGCCCGATGACGCCGCACGCATTACCGCCGGTCTTGGCGGAGGTGTAGGCGGACAGCATCAGGTGTGTGGAACGGTTTCCGCCATGTCGATGCTAATCGGTGCGTCACGTTTTGGCAATCCGAAGGATAAACTTGCGGTTTACGGAAAAGTGAAGGAGTGCTGCAATAGTTTTAATGAGCGTAACGGGTCAATAGTATGTGCCGAGCTGCTTGCCGACCGAGCTAACCGTAAGCCTTGTTCGCAATACATCGAGGATTCGATAACGATTCTTCATGAAAAACTGAGTGAAGCATGATCCGGCGGTTGTCGTTGCTTCTGTCGGTGATTTTGTCGATGTCACACGCTATGGCGGTCGATACCGGCAATATGGTCACGCCTCGTTTTCGTTCTCTTCAGGTTACGGTTGACGGCAATGAGCTTGCGCCTCCCGTAATAACACTGAACTCTGACGACAAGGTCACGATAGCCTTTGATGAACTGGCCGAGGATCGCAGTTACCTGCGTTACTCACTGGTGCATTGCGATGCTTCGTGGCAGCCGTCGGGACTTGTGGAGAGTGAGTATCTCGACGGGTTCAATCAGGCCGATGTCGAGGATTATTCCTTTTCAAGATCGACGACCGTGCATTATGTACATTACAGCGTGACGCTACCCAATCAGCACATGACGATGAAGTTTTCGGGCAACTATATGATGCGTGTCTATTCCGAGGATGACCCTGATGTTAATCTGTTGCAGGCTCGCTTCTCGGTAAGCGAATCCAAAGTTAGGATAAACGGGGAGGCATCGTCACGCACCGATACCGGAAGTGACAACGGCAATCAGCAATTGAGTTTTACTGTTGACGCCTCGGGTGTCGATGTGAAGAATATGTTGTCAGACTTAAAGGTCGTTGTGTCACGTAACGGTCGCACCGACGATGTTGTCATGCTTGAATCTCCGCAACGCATCAACGGACGAATAGCCTATTACGAGCATTTGCGCAATCTGATTTTCCCCGGAGGCAATGAGTACAGGCGGTTTGAGAACACATCGGTCGATTTCCCGACGATGGGTGTGGAGAGCATCGATTACGAATATCCCTACTATCATGTGACGCTATTTCGCGACGCTCCGAGAGTAGGGGAGCAATACCGTTACGACAGCACGCAGTACGGCCGTTTCAAGGTGCGTGAATATAACTCGGACGACAGCGATGTTGAGGCCGACTATATGATAACGCACTTTATTCTCGACATGCCCGAGTTATATGATTACGACATATATATAGATGGTGACATGACCTGTCGCAGATTCTCGCCTGAAAGCATGATGCGTTACGATGCTGAATCCAACTCTTATCGCGGTGCTCTGCTGCTCAAGCAAGGCGCCTACAACTATCAGTATCTTGCTGTGCCAAAGGGTGGAAAGCGTGGCGTGACATCGGTAATTGAAGGCGACTGTCATCCGACGGTCAACGAATACCTTATAAGCGTGTACTATAGGGAACCCGGTGCGCGATATGATCGGCTTTTGGGTTCCACCGTGATATATTCAGGATATTAAATAATTGATAAATGGAAGAAGAGCAACAAATTATGCTGCAGATTAAAGATACATTGGTAACGCTCGACCTTGCCGAGCAATATTTTTGTTGCGACCTCGACAAGTGTCTTGGCGAGTGCTGCATAGAGGGTGACGCAGGCGCACCCATAACGCAAGAGGAGTATAAGAAGTTGGAAGAGATACTTCCGGTGATACATGACGACCTCACTCCTGCGGCGCAGCGTGAGATAGCCGAGCGTGGGGTGGGTTATGTCGATGAAGAGGGCGATCTTGTCACTACAATTGTCGACGGACGCAACTGCGTATTTACATGTTACGGTCCCGGTGGAATGTGTCAATGCGCCATTGAGAAGGCCTACCGTGAGGGACGCATAAGCGATTTCCGCAAACCTGCGTCATGTTATCTCTATCCCGTGAGAATTACCAAGTATCCCTCATTTACAGCCGTGAACTATCACCGCTGGAAAATATGCCGTTGCGCCGAAGTGCTTGGCAAGAAGGAGGGAATCAGGCTCTATAAATTCCTAAAAGAGCCGTTGACAAGCTACTTCGGTCGTGAATGGTACGAAGAGCTTGCAACGGCTTGTGAGGCGTATCTTGAGCAATACGGCAGCGGTGACAATCAATAGCGTCCCGTGTCGTAGAAATTCAGGATGCGGGTGCGCAGTATGAGTTCATAATGGGCTTGTATGCGCTCGGCTGTGGTGCGCAGTGCCTTGTTCTTGGCCTGCTCATACTCGCTCGGTGTGGCTCGTCCCAAGTTGTACTTTTCGCGCATCGCTTCAAAGGCTTTGTTGGCGGCATCTTCGGCGATGAGGCACGACTTTGAGCGTTCCTGTGCGCTTACTGCCTGATAGTAGGCTTGCTGAATGGTCTTGTACAGGCGGTTTTCGGCATCCTGATACTGCAACTTTGAAGCAACGTGCTGCACGCGTGCGCGCTTTACCGAGTTGCGTGTCGACAGTCCGTCAAATATGGGTATGCTCAACGAGAATCCGAAGTAGGTGTTGAAGTTGTCCTTCATCTGTCGGCTGAACGACGGATGCTCCATGCCTGTTACAGTATAGTAGCTGCTACCTATTCCGGCGTTGAATGACAGGCGGGGTATGTAGCCGCTTTGTGCAACCGAGATGTTACGCTCCGCTGCCGCTATTTCACCTCGCGCAGCCTTCAGGGTGTGATTGATGTTCAACGCATTGTTGTAGACCGATTCGGCAGGAAGGATGGGCTGCTCCTCACCATCGAGAGTCGTTATGTCAAAGTTGTCTATGTCGTCGAGCTCAAGCAGCTGGGCAAGGTCGACAAGCGCGAGGCGAGTGTCGTTGGCTGTGGTAGTTGCCTGGAGCTTATCCTGTGCAAGCTGTGACTCGGCCTCAAGCAGGTCGACTTCGGGTATTTTTCCCGCTTCGAGCAGTGCTCTCTGGCGCGTCAGCTCGTAGCTCGACAGTTCAACCTGGTTCAAGGCCACTTCATGAAGCTCCCTGTTGTACAGCACCTGCAGATAGGCTGTGATTACATTCAGCGTTATGTCATCCTTGGCGGCGGCATACTGCTCAATCACAGTGGAAAGATTGGCCTTGGCGAGTTGTATCTGACGCACGGTCGACAATCCGTTGAACACCGGGAGGGTGAACGATGCGCCCCATTGTGTATTGGAGGTATTTCTGTTGGCATAGGTGTTTTCGGCGGTAAGTCCTCGTCCTATGCTCCAGGATTGTCCTGCGCTTGCCGATACGTTGGGAAGTAGTTGCGATTTGGCCGATGTCACGCTCAGTTTCGATGATTCGATGTCGTTTTGACGCGTCTTTACGGTCAGGTTGTGCTCAACGGCGTAATTTATGCAGCTGTCGAGGCTCCATGTGTCGGCCCACATTGTGACGGTGGAAGCCGTGGCGATTGTCAACATCGCTATGATACGTTTCATGACTTTCGTTGTTGTGATGGCGTTAATCTTTCTTTTCATTACCACGGAGTTTGACATTCTTGTCGATGCCCGATTTCACCTCGATATTGATGCCGTTGGAAAGTCCGGTGGTTACTGCGCGGCGTTCAAACTGCTGCACGGGCTCTTCGGATGTGAGGCAATACACAAATGTGCTGTCGCCTACCCATTCGATCACTCCTTCAGGCACTGTGAGTACATTGCTAACTCCGTTTAGGTTAATGGTGGCATTTGCGCTGTAGCCGGCGCGCAGCTGTACTGAATCGGGCACTGTTATGGCCGCCTTTAGCTCAAATGTGTTGGAACCGTTTTCCTCGGTGCTTTTAGGAGCGATATATTCTATCACTGCATCGGGTGTTACATCGGGAATGGCGCCGATTGAAATCTTTGTGTTCATGCCGGTCTTTATCTGGCCCACTTCGGTTTCGTCGACTTTTCCTATGAAGAGGAGGTCGTTCATGTTGGCTATCTTGGCAACCGTGGTACCGTCGTTCATTGTATTGGCCTGGATTACCGATGTACCCACCTTCACGGGAACTTCAAGGATGAGGCCGTCGATTGTTGCACGCACAAGTGTGTTACTCTGTTGAGCATTGGCTGTCGATATACCGTCACGCACAATCGAGAGTGCGTCGATGGCCGACTCAAGTTCCTGTTGCGACTTGCGGTAGTCGGTCAGGGCCTGTTCATACTCTTCACGGCTCACAAACTTCTTGTCGTACAATGTCTTTGTGCGTTCATACACCAGTTTTGACTGCTCAAGCGAAATCTTTGCCACATCGACGCGGTTTTGAGCCGATGACAGCTGCGACTCTTCGGGGATTACCTTGATTTTAGCGATTATGTCGCCCTCCTTTACAATGTCGCCGGGCTCTACATTTATCTCCGATATAATACCGGAAATCTGCGGCTTGATTTCGATTTCGTCACGCGGCTCTATCTTGCCGGTGAGCACTGTCGTGCGTTCGATATTGCCTATTTCGGGCGTAACAATTTCATAAATCGTATCTTTCTTCTTGGAGTTGTAGAAAAGATAGACAAACGTGCCTACGAATATCACTGCGATAATCGTCCAAAGCAAAATTCGGAAAAACTTTTTCATTTTAAGTTATGATGTTATTTATTTTATTTATCGTTAAGTGCTTCGATGGGTTTTATGCGCATGGCCTTTATGGCGGGTATTGTTCCGGCTGCCGTTCCGAGCGTCAGGAACACTACAAGGATTATTATCGCCGAATAGAATGTAAGCTGGAAGGGTAGAGGCTCTTCGTTGATGGGCGGTGTTATCATTTCGGCTATTGCGAGTATTCCCGAGGCGAAGCATATTCCGGCTATTCCGGCGATGACGGTCAGTACGATGCTTTCCGACAGAACCTGCATGATTATGTCACGCGGCTTTGCTCCGATTGCTCGGCGTATTCCTATCTCCTGGGTGCGTTCCTTGACGATGATCCACATTATGTTGCCCACGCCTATGATTCCGGCAAGGAGCGATCCGAATCCAACGAACAGCACCAGCACATCGACACCGGTAAACATCTTGTCGATCATGTCAAACTCCTCCGAGATGTCCATGTACATGATTGCACGCTTGTCATCGGGATGGATGGGATGTGACAGTCGTATTATGCGTTCGATTTGTGGCTGCAGTTCGGCAGGAGTGTGACCGCTTTTAACATCTATCAAGGCCATGTCAACACGCGTACCGAGGTTGTAGGCTTTGCGCATCGTCGACAGCGGTATTGTGATCATGTTGTCGACATCACCGTTGATCTGCACTTCCGATTCTTGTCCGACGACTCCCACAACGCGGTAGTAAATGTTGTTTACCTCGATGAATTTACCGAGGGGATCGGTGCTGCCGAAGAGTTCTCCGGCCACGCGTTTGCCTATGCAGCACACTTTCTTGCTGTCGCGCTCGTCAGCTTCGTTGATGAAGCGTCCGCTATATATTACAGGAGTGAATATTTCGGGGAATGCGCTTTCGACTCCTTGCACCGACGCTTCGTAACTCTTTGTGCCGTAATGCAGCGAGGCTGAGCGATTGGACACTGCGCTCATCGCTTTTATATCGCTAACACTGTGGCGTATGTTGTCGATGTCGGTCTGTGTCAGTGACCAGTACATGCCCTTTTTATACCCTTTGTAGGGCATGCTTGTGCGGCTGGAGGCGATTATTGCCGAGTTAGTAGCGAAACCTTCAAATTGTCCGCGTAACATTCGCTGCATTCCTTGGGCTCCTCCCCACAGCATTGCAAGCATTGCAGTGCCCCAGAAGATTCCGAATGCGGTGAGGAATGTGCGTATCTTGTTGCGGGCAAGAGTGGCGGTTATCTCCTTCCAGTTGTCTATGTCGAATATAGGATTTTTCATTGTTGTCGTTTGAATGGTTTATTCAGTTCTCAATGCTTCGACAGGGCGTATCTTCAAGGCTCGCATCGCCGGGAATATTCCAGCAAGAGCTCCCGACACTATAAGCACTACCGTTACTTCAATGGCGAGTGACAGGTCGACTCTCGGGTCCTTTATGAAATCTCCGTCGGCAAATACCTGTGCCATTATTTCATTGCCTATCGTGCCGAGCAGTATTCCTATATAACCGAACAAGGTCGTCATTGCCACGCTTTCGATTATCACCTGAAGCAATATGTTGTGGGGGCGGGCTCCTATGGCGCGTCGTATGCCTATCTCATGGGTGCGTTCGCGAACCGATACAAACATGATGTTGCTGACTCCCACGATGCCGGTTATAAGCGTAAGCAAACCGATCACCCACATGGCTGTGTTGAGAACGCCTGCCGCTTCCTGGCTGTTAAGATAGGATGAAAAGCGATTCCACATCCACACCGCGCTTTCATCATCGGGGTTAAACTGATTGTATTTGGCCAACGTGGATTTGATGTTGCGTTCTACACGCTCTGCATCTTCCATGTTTTTTACGCCTTTTATGTCGACTTGGATGGAGTAGACCTTGTCGTCAAATCCTGATAACGCGCGAGCGGTCGTATAGGGAATGAAGGTGCCGCTGCGCCATTCATGTTCGTATATACCTACCAGGGTGAATGCTATTCCGTTGACATCGACAGTCTTGCCTATCGATGAACCGATGTTTTTGAAAAGCGTTTCGGCATCCTTCTTGTTAAGCACGATTACCTTGCGCATGTCATTGAGATCCTTTTCGTTGATGAAGCGACCATATATCATGGGCAGCTGCAACATTTTTTCGGTTCCGGGAAACACACCTGAATAGCTTGTGGTAATGTAGTCGAGCGGAGTCGATATTGTGCCGCTTTGATTCATTTCGGCCGTTGCCGAAGCCACATCATGGGGATTGTCGTTTTTAATCTCATCCAGATTTCGGTCACGCAGCTGTATGTATCGTCCCTCCTTTAACCCTTTGTAAGGCATTGATGTGTTGCCGGGATATACGGTTATCTTGTTGGGATTCTGGGCAAGTGACGATGACTGAAATGAGGTGAGTACCCCTTTGGATATTCCAAGCAATATGATAAGCATGAATATACCCCAGGCAACGGAAATTCCGGTGAGTGCGGTGCGCAGTTTGTTGGTGCGCATCGTTTGCCATATTTCATTGATAAGGTCAAACATTTTGTGCTGTCGGGGTTATTGGGTTATGATTCCGTCGGAAATGCGTATGATTCGGTTGGTCTGTGCTCCCACATTGGGGTCGTGCGTTACGATTACGGTTGTCATGCCTTCGGAGTTCAGTTGTCGGAACACCTGCATCACATCGACCGAAGTCTTGCTGTCGAGCGCTCCGGTGGGTTCGTCGGCAAGTATTATTGCAGGCTTGGTTATGAGTGCGCGGGCTATGGCTACGCGCTGCTTCTGTCCGCCCGACAGCTCTCCGGGAAGATGGTGAGCCCAGTCGGCAAGTCCCATGCGGTCGAGTTGCTCAAGTGCGAGTGCGTTGCGCTTGCGGCGTGACACGCCTTGGTAAAACAGTGGCAGGGCTACATTTTCAACCGCATTCTTGTAGTTGATGAGGTTGAATGACTGGAACACAAAACCAATCAGCTTGTTGCGAAGTTCGGCGGCTCGGTTTTCGCTGAGATTTTTTATCAATGTGCCGTCGAGAATGTACTCTCCGGTATCGTAGTTGTCGAGAATGCCAAGAATGTTGAGCAGAGTTGACTTTCCGGAACCCGATGCTCCCATGATTGCCACGAGTTCGCCACGTGCTATGTCGAGGTTGATTCCTTTCAGCACATGCAGGGGCACAGCGCCGGGATAAGTTTTATTGATATCTTCTAAATGTATCATTGCACTGTTATGTGGATGAATTTTGCTTTTTAGACGCAACAAGCTGATTAAAGGTTGCAGCAAATTTGAAAAAAATTATTGTTTGTGCGACAAAGTTATACAAAAATATCGTGTTATCCCTCCCTATTGTTAAAATAATGTTAAAATGCAATGGGTTTATTCTAATTATGACCTTATTTTTAACTGTGAATGCCGATAATTAACATATATTGCACAACTTAACGAAACAAACGTAAACATTTGTACCCCGTTATCGATGCTTACGCTCGCCAAAATCAAAATTTATTCGTATCTTTGATTACATCTTAGATACTCACGCTCGGCAATGCTCAAATACATTTGGCATTGCACTCGACTTATTCGTATCTTTGACTATAGTCTTAGATACTCACGCTCGGCAATGCTCAAATATATTTGGCATTGCACTCGACTTATTCGTATCTTTGATTACAGTATATTTTTAATTTAAAGTTAACCCTTAAAATAAGTGATATGGAGAAATACAACGCCTCTATCGAGGGACTTATGGAATTTATGGATGCCGGTGTGTGCAACTTTTTGGCCGTTGACACTCTTGCATCGATGCTTGACTCTCATGGATTCAAGAAGCTTGACCCGCGTGACGCATGGTCGTTGAAGCCGGGTGGGAAATACTATACGATAAAGAATCACTCGGCGCTCTTTGCATTTATTGTGGGTGAATGTGACGCTTCATCGGGATTCAAGATTATATCGGCCCATAGCGACTCTCCCGGATTCCGCATCAAGCCCCGTCCCGAAATGATGAGCGACGGCGGTGTCATGAAACTGAATACCGAAGTCTACGGAGGCCCTATACTATACACGTGGTTTGACCGCCCGCTGTCAATTGCCGGGCGTGTGTTGTTGCGTAGCAACGACCCCTTTAATCCTGAAACACGACTATTGCGCGTCAATCGTCCTATCATGACCATACCGCATCTGGCTATTCACTTCAACCGTCAGGTCAACGAAGGCAATCCGCTCTCCAAGCAGAAGGATATGCTCCCGGTTTTGGGTATCATCAAGCAGCAGGCCGAGCGTGACGGTTTCCTTCATCGTTTTGTAGCCGAAGAACTCGGTGTGGCGTCAAATGACATAATCGACTTTGACCTGTCGCTCTATGACACCACTAAGGCTTGCAGGGTGGGAGTTAACAATGAGTTCATCACTTCAGGCCGTCTTGATGATTTGTCGATGGTACACGCTGCCGTTTCGGCTCTGCTTGCTTCATCGGAGATGTGCAGGATGACGCGTGTCATGGCTATATTTGACAACGAGGAAACCGGTTCAGGTACGAAGCAGGGTGCAGCGTCACCGGTATTGGAGCATATATGTCGCAGAATAACCATGTCGCTTGGCGGAAACGAGGAGGATTATCTGAGAGCTGTGTCAAATTCATTCATGGTGTCGGCCGACAATGCGCATGCCCTGCATCCCAACTATGCGGAGAAGCATGATCCCACCAATCATCCGGTAGTGGGCGGCGGTCCCGTAATCAAGATAAATGCCAATTGCAAGTATATGACCGATGCCGATTCGGCGGCGGTGTTCAAGACTATATGCGACGAGGCCGGAGTGCCGTGTCAATACTTCGTCAACCACTCCGATGTGGCCGGAGGCTCGACACTCGGCAATATACTCACTTCGCAAATCGACCTCTGGGGCGTCGACATGGGTGCGGCTTTGTGGGCCATGCACTCGGTAAGGGAAACTGCATCGGTCGACGACCACCTCTACACGATAAAGGCGTTTACCAAATTCTATGACCTGTAGATACCTGACAACCGGCTTTAAAATAAAAAAGGAGGATTCAATCCTCCTTTTTTATTGACTCATCAAGCGCTCGCCACAGATTGTCGTCGGGAACGGGTGCCGTTACATCGATTTTGTTGCCGCTGACCGGATGTGTGAACTCAATGCGATGTGACATCAACGATATGCTTCCGTCGGGATTGCTGCGCTTGTCACCGTATTTCAAGTCACCTTTTATGGGACATCCTATGGCCGACAGCTGCACTCTTATCTGATGCTTGCGGCCTGTGAGCAGATTCACTTCAAGCAGATGGTAGCGGTCGGTCGATGCGATGTGACGGTATTTGAGCACCGCTTTCTGAGAGCCTTTCTTCTCGGTCAACGAGGCATAGGACTTGTTGTTTCGCTCGGTGGTGGTTATGTAGTGGGTGAGCGTGTCCTCCTCTTTAGGGGGAAGGTTGCGCGTTATTGCCCAATAGGTTTTGTTTACCTCGCCGTTGCGAAACATTTCGTTGAGTCGCGACAGGGCCTTTGATGTCTTGGCGAATATGACAAGACCGCCCACCGGCCTGTCAAGACGGTGTACAACTCCGCAGAATACGTTGCCGGGTTTGGCATACTTCTCCTTCAACCACAATTTGAGCGTTTCGACAAGCGGTGTGTCGCCGGTCTTGTCGCCTTGCACTATTTCACCGGGAGCCTTGTTGACTACAAGCAGGTGATTGTCCTCGTAAACGACTTCCATAGCTATGATTTAAAAATGCGGGCGCTTGTTGGGGCGCCCGCTTATTTGTGATGACGATAATATAGTCTTGATTAATCGATGCCAAGATCTTTCTTGACGGCTTCGATCTTAGCGTCGGCCTTGTTGTTGGCGTCGGCATAGTCGGCGTTGGTCTTCATCGAGCCTTTGACTTCGACATAGAACTTAATCTTGGGCTCGGTACCTGACGGGCGTATGGAAACCTTTGTGCCGTCCTCGGTGAAGTACTGGAGTACATTGCTTGTTGTGGGCATGTCCATCTTGGTGATTTCGCCGGTCTTGAGATTCTTCATGTTAAGGTCGGCATAATCCTTGACGATGACAACATCGCTGCCTGCAATCTGCTTGGGAGGATTGGCGCGGAACTCCTTCATGATGGCGATAATCTCTTCGGCGCCCGATTTGCCCTTGCGCACGAGTGAAACGCCTGCTTCGCGAGAGTATCCGTACTTGATGTATATGTCCTGAAGCATCTGGAGGAAGTTCATGCCCTTGGTCTTGGCCCATGCAAGAGCTTCGGCCATGAGTGATATAGCCGATACGGCGTCCTTGTCGCGGCAGAAGTCCTCGGCGAGGAATCCGTAGCTCTCTTCACCTCCACCGAGGTAGCGTCCTACGCCCTCATTGTCGCGGATTACGGCTGCAATCCATTTGAAGCCGGTGTAGCAGTCATACATCTTGAAGCCGTTCTGGTCGGCGATTGACTTTATCGTTTCGGTTGTCACGATGGTCTTTACGATGTACTCCTTGCCGGTGATGCGGCCGAGCTCCTTGTTGCGGGTCATGATGTAGTTGAGAAGTATCATGACAATCTGGTTGCCGTTGATGAGGACATACTCGCCGTTGTCGTCACGAAGCACACAGCCGATACGGTCGGCATCGGGGTCCGATGCGAGGATGAGGTCGGCTTCCACTTCCTTGGCCTTTGCGATAGCCATTGCCATTGCCGAGGGAACCTCGGGGTTGGGCGATTCTACGGTGGGGAAGTCACCGCTGGGTACATCCTGTTCGGGAACGTTGATGATGTTGGTGAATCCGTAGTTGCGCAGTGATGCGGGAATCAGTTTCACGCCTGTTCCGTGGATAGGGGTGTAGACGAGCTTGAGGTCGTGATATTGTGCCACGGCTTCGGGGCTGAGCTGAAGACCCTTGATTGCGGTGAGGAACTTCTGGTCCATTTCATCGCCGATGATGACGATCTTGGACTTGTCGCCCTCAAACTTGATTTCGCTTACGCTCTTGATCTTGTTTACGTTGTCAATGATGTTGACATCATGGGGAGCGATAATCTGAGCGCCGTCTGACCAATAGGCCTTATAGCCGTTATACTCCTTGGGGTTGTGGGAAGCTGTGATGTTGACACCGCTCTGGCAACCGAGTTCGCGGATTGCGAATGAAAGTTCGGGAGTGGGGCGGAAGCTGTCAAACAGATATGCCTTGATGCCGTTGGCCGAGAAGATGTCGGCAACGATTTCAGCATATTCACGGCTGTTGTTGCGCACGTCGTGGCCAACTACAACTGCTATTTCTGGCAGTTCGGCAAAAGCCTCCTTAAGATAGTTGGCAAGGCCCTGGGTGGCTGCACCTACAGTGTATTTGTTCATGCGGTTGCTACCTGCACCCATGATGCCGCGCAATCCACCGGTTCCGAATTCGAGGTCACGATAGAATGAATCGATGAGTTCGGTCTTATCTTCAGCATTTAGCATGCGTCGTACTTCAGCTTTGGTGGCTTCGTCATAACCGTCACCAAGCCACAGATTGGCTTTTTCGGTTACAACCTTCATAAGTTCGTCATTTTCCATATCGAATTTTTTTGGTATTTAGAAATATATTTATAAGGCAAAGATAGTGTTTTGAGTTATCTAAAGCAAATCTATTGTTAAAATAGTTACTCCAATTTTATTAAATAAAGTTACTACCATCGGAAATTGGATTTATGCTCCGAAGTGTTGCCGCATCGGTCGGTTACCTTCAGCACAACCTCATGATTGGTGTTTCGGGTAAAGCGTGACGGATCCATGGTAAACGAGAGTCGTCCCGTTTTTCCGTCGAGTTCAAACATCGCCCATTTTCCGTCGATTTCACCGCGATATTCGGTGATTCCGCTGAGATTGTCCGAAATTATGTAACTCACTCTTCCACGCTTGCCCCAGTTGGCCGGTGCTTCGGGCTTTATGACCGGAGGACGCGTGTCGGTGGTTACGGCAAATGATCCTAATCGGTTGGGAGTCCCCTGCATCTTGCCGTCGACATATTTTGCGTCGACAGCCGAGCGTCGCTTGCCGTCGATGCGCACAAGACAATATTTGTTTTTGTCGGGTACGGTGTCACGGTCAATGTCGATTTCAATTGTGTATTCGCCGCTTACGGGGATTGTTGTGTCGCCTACGGTGAATCGGTCGGTAACGTATCCGGCAATTGGTTCGGAAGTCACTTTCAGGTATATGTCGTCGTAGAATGTACCGGCCGGGAATGACGCTTTTATGCCGTTGCCCGAGTAAACGTTGTTGCCTTTCCACGAAAGCATGTCACCTTTATGGACGGCTTCGGGTATGTCGTGACGCACTCCCGTTATGGTGAACGGTACGCGGCGGGTGTTGCCGTGTTCATCCTCAAGAATCCACACGCACTTGTAGTCACGCTCCTCGTTGATGTCGAGCACGCCGTTGTCGACGGCTTCAATCATGTCGCCGAGCGGACGGGCGGCGGCAACGCGCGATGTCATCATCCATGAGTTGTTGCGCACTACGCCGGCATAGTCGACGATTGTGTTGATTCCGCGAGTGTTGTCGAAGCTGAATCGGTCGATGACACGCTTGTAGACCGGATTGCCGTCGACGGTGAGAGTGAGATATTTAACGCCGTAGATATTGGAGGTGCCCGACATCTTGTCGTAGGCTTTTATGGCCGGAGTCACTTTGCCCCATGCCTTGAAAGGTACCGATGCCTGCTGGGGCGAGTGGGTGACGGGTGACGAACCGCCGTTGACCACGCCTTCACCGTTGACAGGATATAGCGCCAGTGAGCGCAGCTCGGGAGCCACCTTGTCGGTGATGTACTGCTTGAAGTAGGGCATTGGGTCGAGGGCCTCTTCGGTCTTGGTGTCACGCACATCCATGTGGAGATGCGGACCACCCGACGATCCCGAGTTTCCGCTCAAGGCTATCTGCTCGCCGCGTTTTACCGGAATTTCATCGGGTGCAAACTCAAGGTCGACGGCAAATGACTCTTTTTCATATTGGAGCTTGCGCACCGGATTGTCTATTTTGGGCGAAAACGAACTCAGGTGACCGTAGACGGTGGTGAGTCCCGTAGCCGGATGGGTGATGTAGATAGCGCGTCCGAATCCCCAAGGCGACACGACTATGCGTGACACATATCCGTCATCGGCACTGTGTACGGGGATGCCGGTGCGTCCCTGGGTCTTGAAGTCGAGTCCCGAATGGAAGTGGTTGCTGCGTAACTCGCCGAAGTTTCCGCTCAAGTATAGCGGAATATTAAGAGGCTTGGCGAGTTGAACTTCGGTGCTCTGCGCTGAAGCGGGAAGCGTTATTGCTGCTGCGGTCAATAGTGAAAATATCTTGCAAATCATAGTTGATGTCGTTATTTCTATTCAAAGTTACGACATATAGGCTTAATGTAAAAATAGTGGCCGTGTCACATAACGCGGCACGGCCATTATTTATGTTTTTTTATAAAATCGATTATTTCATTGCGAATGCTGCCTGAGTAGCTGTCTGCTGGTAAGCCCAAACTCCGCTCTGTGACAGTTCGACAACCTGCATTGATCCGTCGGGGGTGATCATCTTTACATGAGAGTCGTCGATGAATGTCATGAGCTTGTAGCTTTCGCCCTCGTTAACTCTTACACTCCATGAGTCGTCGGCTGCATCGAAGTCAAGGCGTACGACGCTGTTGTCGTTTTCGCTTGTGATGGTGTAACCCTTGCCGTCGCACTCAACGAGGTAGCGACCGTCCTGTCCGTCTATTACTTTCTTACCGCAAGCCACGGGGTTGTTACCGCTCCAGAACTCGATTGTGTTGAACACGAGTACATCAGCCAGTGCTGAAACTTCGTATACCGGGATGATCCAGAATGCGAAGAATACGAGTTCGTTCACAAACTTGTTGCTGATAGTCTTGTTCCATGCCAATAGTTTGTTGGTAAGAGCAAAGTTACCAATACAGGATGTTGTCAACATCGAACCGGCTAAAGCGATTACGAGAGCAACACTCAGATACTTTTTTTTCATAATAGATAGTTGATTAAATTATAATGTGATTATGCTAATAGTTGAAACATAATTCAAACAGGCACGTTTTTACGAGCCCGGTTGTACATATCAAACACTTTTATCACGTAATTTGTTGTTTCCTTGCCACGAAAATATCCATATTTACACACAGGGTCGTTGTAATAGTCGGGATTTGCTTTCATCAACAGAGCTTCGGCGACGTTTCCACTCCACACTTGCGGGTTTTTGCCGTATTTTCGAGCCAACGCTATTGCATCGTATATGTGTGCGATGCCCGAGTTGTAGGCTGCGACTACAAACTTTTTCCGCTCCTCGGGGTCGGGAACGTAACGTGACAGCGACTTGTCGAGGTCGCGTATTATCGCCGTGGCTGTGCTTATGCTCGCTTCGGGGTTTGATATTCGGTTCATCGACAGTCCGTAGGCACGTGCCGTGCGGGGCATGATCTGCATGAGTCCGCGTGCTCCCGCCCATGACACAACCGTGGTGTCAAACCTGCTTTCGGCATATCCTTGTGAGGCAAGCATTCGCCAGTCCCAACCAATCTCCTTGGCATATTTCTTGAAGAGGTTGTCGTAGGGCGACATTCGGCCTTTTGACAGGTCGAGCGACAGTGACGGACTGTTTTTGCTCAGCTCGAAGTAACGCTTCAGCAACTTCTCCTGAGCCTGCCGCGGCTCGCTGCTGCCGATCCATGCGTTTATGCTGTCGGCCAGCCATGCCTTGTCAAGCGGCACTCCCCACGACGACCGTTGGGGAAGCTCACCTCAAGTGACACATCAAGGGAGTTATAGTAGGTTTTGTTCAACCGCGCAATGTCGCTGTCGACAATCGTTAGGGGTATCTTGCCCGATGACACCATCTCTATCAAGTCCTCGGTAATCAATGTGTCCTGGTCGACAACATGCATCATTATGCCTCCTCCCAGCTCGTCGTTGAGATTGGCAAGACGATGCTGGTACTTGGAGTCCTTCTCTACGTAGACTTCACGCCCTACAAGCTGCGTCACATCGGTGATGAGCGAGTCGGGATTGCCTTTGGGTTGTACGAGCACCTGATGTGTTATGTTTTCAACACCGCAGGGAATCACCCTGTCGCGGTTGGCGGCGATGATTGGAATCTCGTAGGCTGCGAGGTCTACTTTGCCCGAATCGAGCATTTCAAGCAGCGAGGATATGCTTGGAGCAACTACAAGGTCGATATAGACGCCCTTGTCGGCACCAAACTGCTTTATAAGATCGTAGTCGTAGCCCATCTGTTCTTCACGGTAGATGAAGTAGGAGAGGGGACTGTAGAGAGTTCCCACTCTTAACGTGTCGGGGATGCTGTGTATGGAATCGGCGGCCTCGGCTGATTCAGAGGTTGAGCCGCCTCGGCATGAGTATGCCAGGGTGCACACGAGCAACACCGATAGTAACATTGTTGCAAGACTACGCATGATGTCGCGCTTTTAGGAGCTTGTTAATACTTGAATGTACCCTTATCCGAGATGATGGTGAGCATATTGGCCGGCGCATCCTCCACGCGTCCGATGATGCGGGCCGGGATGCCCATTGATTCTGAAATCTCGATGACGCAAGCAGCATCCTCGGGTGCTACGTATATCTCCATGCGGTGACCCATGTTGAACACCTTGTACATCTCTTTCCAGTCGGTTCCCGATTCGCGCTGAATCAGGTCAAACAGAGGAGGAACGGGGAAGAGGTTGTCCTTTATCACATGCTTGTCGGTGACGAAGTGCATAACTTTGGTCTGGGCTCCGCCCGAGCAGTGTACCATTCCGTCAATCTTGTCACGCATCTCGTCGAGAAGCTTCTTGATAACGGGGGCGTAGGTGCGGGTGGGCGACAGAACGAGCTTTCCGGCGTTGACGGGTGCGTTGTCGACGGCGTCGGTGAGACCCATCGAACCTGAATATACCAGCTCTACAGGCACTGCTGCATCATAGCTCTCGGGATACTTGATAGCGAGGTCGTGCTTAAACACATCGTGACGCGCCGAAGTCAATCCGTTGGAACCCATTCCGCCGTTATACTCTTTTTCATAAGCGGCCTGTCCGTAGCTGGCAAGTCCCACGATCACATCGCCGCCCTTTATGTTGGCGTTGTCGATTACATCGCTGCGACGCATGCGGCATGTTACCGTGCTGTCGACGATTATCGTGCGAACGAGGTCGCCTACATCGGCTGTTTCACCTCCGGTGCTGTATATCGACACTCCCATTCCGCGAAGCTCTTCAAGCAGCTCTTCGGTGCCGTTGATTATGGCGGCTATTACTTCGCCCGGAATCAGCATCTTGTTGCGTCCGATTGTTGAGCTTACGAGTATGTTGTCGGTTGCACCTACACAGAGCAGGTCGTCGATGTTCATTATAAGGGCGTCCTGTGCTATGCCTTTCCACACGCTCAGGTCGCCGGTTTCTTTCCAATATATATAGGCTAATGATGATTTGGTTCCGGCTCCGTCGGCGTGCATTATGTTGCAGTACTCCGAATCATTGCCGAGGTAGTCGGGAATGATTTTACAGAAAGCTTTTGGGTAAAGACCTTTGTCAACATTCTTGATTGCATTGTGGACATCCTCCTTTGAGGCCGATACTCCACGCATGTCATATCGCTGATCGCTCATAGTTTATATTGAAGTTTATGATGTTACAGATACAGAATCAATAGCAAGTAGCACAGCACCGCGGGTGAAACGCACAGCAGCGAGTCGATGCGGTCGAGTATGCCTCCGTGACCGGGCATTATGGTGCCTGAATCCTTTACGTGCAGGGTGCGCTTTATCATCGATTCGACGAGATCGCCCCATGTGGCGAATATCGACACGACAACCGACATGGCCACCATAAGCGATAGCTTCACGGGTGCGAATGTCGCAGGCCACAGGTTCATGATGAGCAGTGCGGTGGCGATGCAGAACACCAATCCGCCCCAGAATCCCTCCCATGACTTCTTGGGTGATATGCGCGGGAACAACGGGTGCCGGCCTATAGAGCTGCCTACGATGAAGGCTCCGGTGTCGTTGAGCCATATAAAAATGAACATCGCCAATACGAGGTAGGGCGATATGGCATATATGCACGACATCATCGCCAGGGGGAAGCCGATGTAGAGTTGGCCCATCATGGAGTAGGCAAGATTGACCAGCGGAGATTTGTCCTGGATGTACAGCTGCATGATGAAGCGTACAAGGAAATAGCCCAGATAGGCGGCAAACGGGGTATATATATTAAATGACACGGCACACCATGTCGAGGTGATAAGTGCGATTGCTCCCAAAATGTCGACTATGCATGTAGCCGTACTCTTTTTGGTGGTGCTTACATGACTTAATTTGAAAAATTCAATAAGCGCCAATATTGCAAACAACAGACATAACGCGAGGAATGTCCATCGATTTATGAGTATGGCCGCCACGATAAGAGCCACATACACGGCTCCCGAAAGGCTTCGCAACAATAAATTCTTCATTTACTCGGTCAATAATTTAAATTGAGCTTCAAAAGTACGTAAAAAAAGTGATATTGGGAAATATTAGATAATATATGACCTAAAAAAAGCTTTCGACAATCATTGCGGTGACGGTCGAAAGCTTATTGCGTGTTGGCTCTTATTGTTGCGGAAGAGTCAATTTGTTATTTGAACAACATCGGGGCGAGCTGATAGAGGCTGCGGCGCCATGTGAGGAATTCATGGGCTGTGCCGGGCGAAACGTAGGACACAGCATTGTAGCCTGCATCCTTCAATGCCTTGGCGGCGGCTGTAACGCCTTCGGGGTTCTCCTTGCTTCCGCAGCTGATGAAGGCGAGTTTTACACCGCTGTCCTTCAAGTCCTCGGGAGCGTAAGTTCCGCCGCTGAGCAGTCCGTAGTAACCGAACACCTCGGGACGACGGGTAGTGATGAGCTTGGTTTCAACGCCTCCCATCGAGAGTCCGGCCATTGCGCGATGATCCTTGTCGGGAATTGTGTTGAAATTGGCGTCGATATAGGGAATGAGCTCGTCGATGAGCAGCTTCTCAAACTCCTTTGCGTCAAATGAGTCGATGGTGCCGAACTTAACGTTGTTGGTCAGTCCGTAGGTCATCACGATGATAAACGGATCGATTTTGCCCTCGGCGATGAGGTTGTCCATGATGAGGTTGGCGTGACCTTGGCTTGACCATGCGGTTTCGTCCTCGCCCCATCCGTGCTGAAGATAGAGTACGGGGTACTTCTTGTTGCTCTTTCCATACTCCGGGGGAGTGTAAACGAATGCGCGCTGATGGGTGCCTGTGCTCGGTGAGTTGAACAGCACTTGCTGTACATTGCCGTGGGGAACATCCTTCAAGGCATAGAAGTCACGGTCATGGGCGGGAATCTCGATACCGCTTTCCCAACGGCATGAGCCGAAGTAGTTGAGTGTGCCGGGGTCGTTAAACGTTCCGTCGTCGACAATAAGGTGATAGTAGTGGAAACCTTCGTCCATAGGTCCTGCGGTTGTTCCCATCCAGGAGCCGTCGGCCTGCTTTTCGAGTTTTGTGCCTCCGCTGCCACCAAGACCCAATGTCACGGTTACCGATTTTGCTTCGGGAGCGTCAACCTTGAAACGTGCATAACCTTGAGAGTTTACCATGGGATACTCCTTACCGGGGTGATTCTTGGTTGAAGGAACAAAGTCTTCCTTTACCTGGCCTTGAGCCATGAACGATGTGCTCAGCAACAGAGTCACTGCACATGCTGAAATTTGTAATAACTGGTTCATGATGTTTTGTGATTATTGGTTATTACAAAATTAGTCACTATTTAATGCCCTGGGTGTTACTTGTGTTTCAAAAATCTTTGATTATGAAACGTTACATTGGAAAAGTTTTGAAAAAATAGATAAAATATTTTGGTTGGAATATTAATTATGTTAATTTTGCATTTAAGCGTTAATTGCGATGAATATAAGTGCATGTGCTTAAAAACAATTAACGATTAAGATTGTTAACGTTATATAATATAAATGGAAACCTCATGTAGGTTCTACATTAATTAAAATATGAAGAAAGCGACTATCTGGTTTTTGACAATAATAATGGCGCTGACCTTTTGCGGGTTGTTGTACCTTCAGATTATGTATATGAAAAACATAATCAGGATGCGTGACGACCAATTCTCGGAAGGTGTGCGCCGTAGCCTGTATAGCGTTTCCACTACGCTTGAGCAGGATGAAACCCGGCATTTCCTTGAGGAGGATGCCGCTGCGATAGAACAGTCGATATATTCCCAGCTTGACGCATCGTTGCCCGGCAAGGATGCGCTGAAGTATTCGTTCCCGAAGGCCGACAACCTTGATGTCAAGCCGTTGACTGAACGGAGTGGCAGTAAGGTCAACAAGGACCGGTACCGCAACATGCAGGAGAATATACGCGGCCAGTATCTCTATCAGAAAGGATTGCTGAATGAGGTGATTCTCAATATACTGAGTCAGTCGAGCAACCGTCCTATTGTGGAGCGTGCTGACTCGGCCACGGTTGCGGGCTATCTGCACTCCGAGTTTGAGAACAACGGATTGAATCTGCCGTTTGAGTTTGCCGTCGTCAATCGTTCCGGACGCGTCATCTACAGCTCTTCGGGTTATGAGGCCAACCATGCCGGCAAGAATAACATGTTTGTGCAGACTCTGTTCCCCAACGATCCGGTGAGCAAGATGAATTATATAAAGGTGTATTTCCCCACCAAGAAGGACTACATCTTTTCGTCGGTCAAGTTTATGATACCGTCGTTTATCTTCACCTTCATTCTGCTTGTGATATTTCTCTACACCATCATCATAGCGTTTAAACAGAAACGCCTTACCGAGATGAAGAATGACTTCATCAACAACATGACGCATGAGTTTAAGACGCCCATTTCGTCAATATCGCTTGCCGCGCAGATGCTCAATGATGACTCGGTGCGCAAGTCGCCGACCATGATGCAGCACATCGCCACGGTGATAAATGATGAAACGAAGCGACTGCGTTTTCAGGTAGAGAAGGTGTTGCAGATGTCGATGTTTGACCGTCAGAAGGCGACTTTGCGACTTCAGGAAATAGATGCTAACAAGGCAATCGCCAACATTGTGTCGACATTCAAGCTCAAGGTCGAGAGCTACGGAGGCAAGATTGAAAGCGACCTTGCAGCTTATGACGCTATAGTCGAGGTGGATGAAATGCATTTTACCAATGTCATTTTCAACCTTCTCGACAACGCTGTTAAATACCGTCGTGAGGATGAGCCGCTGATGCTTAAGGTGGCTACGGCCGACATCTCGGGCAATCGCTTTGAGATAAGGATATCCGACAACGGAATAGGCATAAAGCGTGACGACCTCAAGAAGATATTTGAAAAATTCTATCGCGTATCTACGGGCAACCGCCACGATGTGAAGGGTTTCGGTCTTGGACTTGCTTATGTCCACAAGATGGTTACCGAGCTGAAGGGCGACATTCGCGTAGAGAGCGAACTTGGAATAGGAACAACATTTATAATTATATTACCACTTACTAAAAACTAAACTATTATGGAAGAGCGTTTGCGTATATTACTATGCGAGGATGACGAGAATCTTGGCATGTTGCTGCGAGAATATCTTCAGGCAAAGGGATTCAATGCCGACTTGTTTCCTGACGGAGAGGCCGGTTATAAAGCATTCCTTAAGGGAAAATACGATTTATGTGTCCTGGATGTGATGATGCCTAAAAAGGACGGATTTGCATTGGCACAGGAAATTCGCACTGTCAATTCAGAGGTTCCTATCATTTTCCTCACCGCCAAGTCTTTGAAGGAAGATATACTTGAGGGCTTCAAAATCGGAGCCGACGACTATATCACCAAACCTTTCTCTATGGAGGAACTCGTGTTCCGTATCGAAGCCATATTGCGTCGTGTAAAGGGAAAGAAGGGTAAGGAGATTACCATGTACAAGATCGGACGCTTTACTTTTGACACCCAGAAGCAAGTGTTGATGATCGACGACAAGGTGACAAAGCTTACCACCAAGGAGTCGGAGCTGTTGAGCCTTCTCTGTGCCCATGTTAATGAGATTCTTGAACGTAACTTCGCGCTTAAGACCATCTGGATCGACGACAACTACTTCAATGCACGTTCGATGGATGTTTACATCACCAAGCTGCGTAAGCACTTGAAGGATGATCCTTCGATTGAAATCATCAACATCCACGGCAAGGGCTACAAGCTCATCGCCCCCGAAGTTGAATCGAAGACAAAGTAAACACCCTTCATTGAATACACCGAAACATCGCAGGCGACCCTCCCCACCGAGGGCCGCCTGTCATGCTGTTATTACCATGCTGTTAACGCAATGCTGTTATCGCCATGCTGCCATTGCGATGCTTCAACCGACAACCTCAACAGCATCCTCCAAGTCCCAGAGCTTGTCGATGTATCCTAACGTTGTCATCATCTTTCTCCATGTCGCATTTAGTTTGAAAAGATATGCTTTTCCATCCCATTGCAGCCTCTGTCAAGCAGTATTGCAATAGTTAATAATTTGGTTTATGCGATTTTGCCGGTTTCGATCTCGGATTTAAGGAACTGGAAGATATAGACGGCTCCTTGATAGTAGAGGCCGCATTCGGGGTCGTTGAGCTTGGCGAAGGTGGTTGATAAATACAGTTCGTCAAGAGCACGGTGTATGTCCCAGTTATATTCTGCCATGAGCATTTCAGCGAGTTCTGCCGCAAGGCATTCTATTTGAAACTGTATGTCTTGTGTCATAATTCGATGCGTTTTAAGTGTTCTACAGCTTTGGGGGAACCAAAGAAGTATTGGACTGCATGGTCGCCACGGAATTTCAGCTCTTCAACTAATGCGGAGGCAGACAAATACCCCATTATGAAACGGCGAATTTGCACACCAACCGTATCATCCGCAATCGGACCGATTACAATATCATAAGGATGAGCCTGAACATCGGAATTATTCTTGCGGTTCATCACAACAAATTCTGCCCATTCCTCGGAGTATTCAGGAAAAATCTTTATGTTCAAGCCGTTCTTTATTGTCTCGTCTTCATCAAACTCAAAGCATGATAATGTTGGTTCGCCCTCATTTAGGAATCGAGTTGTTCGAGCTGCCATCTCCATGGCTTGGTCAGGATTGGCGTTGAGATAGAATCCTTGTCCAAAATCCTTGCCACGCTTACTGCGCGAAAGGTCAATCTGTTCAATGGCCACGTTGGAGCCGTGATAGAGTCGTATCATATCTTACCTCCTTCCCGTTGGCAAATGATCTGAAGGTCAGAAACGGCATCGTCAATGGAGAGGGTATGCTCGGCAGCATAGCAGTCGAGAAGGAAATCTATGCCTGTGAAACGGCGCAAATATGCGTAGGCCTGCATATTGGAGATTTGATACCGCTGGGCGAATGCTCCTACACAAGCCACTACATATTCAATTCTATTAAATATCTCTTTCTTGTCCATGACTATGCTTTATTGCTTACAATTAAATCTTTAACATCAATATCAAGTAGTTCTGAAATCCTTACAAGAGTATCAAAAGAGGGCTGCAATTTTTATCCTATTCATTTTTTGCGATTCCATTTTTACTTGTAATACATTGTTGTTAAACGTAAAGTTACAGATAATTTTTGAGGTAGCAATCGAAGTCAATATGAAATATGCGGCTAAGAGCAATATTAGAGGCGTTTAGATGCGAAATGCCGCAGAGGGAGGCGGCGGTTATTTATCGCTGGGGTTGAGTTTCGTTGATGTGGCGGGGGGTGAAGTTGGATGCGGCAGCAATTTGGAGGGAAGGGAAAAGGAGGAGAGAGGTTAGGGGGTGTCAGCAGCAGATGTAGTAGTTGGGGCCGTGGGTGCGTTTTATGCGGAAGCGGCAGCCTTCGTCGAGTAGACATTCGGTGATTTCCTTGAAGCAATCCCTCACACAATTCAGACCGGGATTTATGATTCCCCGCCATTCAGCCATACATTCGGCAATAAAGCGTGGAAGCTGTGAGTAGGCAATGTTGTGCCTACGGGCCATTATGCGGGCGTCGTCGGTGTTGACAATGGCTGCGGTCGAACAGTTGTAGGCCGGCTCTTCGTAGTCGAAGAGGTCGATGACAATGACAAGCTCATCGGAAAAATTGAAGCCGACAAGCAGGTCCATTATTATTGGCTGGTCCTCGTCGGAGCTCATTATGTGGCCGACTCGGTATAGTGTATCGCTAATATGTTTGCTCATATAGATTAAATGTTAAAATCCCGGAATCGTGAGGATTCCGGGATGGTGATGAATAGAGTGTGGATGGTAATGAATAGAGTGTGGATGGTTGATGATCAGATTGTGAAGCCGATGCGCTGACGGGATTCGGAGTGTCGGGCAGGTGTTGTGTCGCGACTTGGTATGTCGCAAGGCAGTATCTCGGTTAATGTTTTACAATCAAAAGTTTCAGCCGAGGTCACTCTCCGGGCCATTGCGGGGAGAATGTCGGTCTGTATCATGTTGATTATGTAACGTGCATTGCCGAAGTTCTTGTCACGATGGAGGTAATCGATGTTAACTCGCTTGGCCAGTGCCGAACGTGCTTCGTCAGACAGGCTGTAATGATTGCTCGTCAAGTAGTTTTCGGCGATCTCCATCAACTCCTGTTCGGTGTAGTCGTCAAATACATAGATGTTGGAGTCGGGGATTCGTGACTTGAATCCCGGGTTCATTTTCAGCATTTTCATCATATTGTCGGGATAACCGGCAAGTATGAGCATCCAGTCGCGGTTTGATTCGTCGGCGAGTGCCGTCATCAATGTTTCGATTACAAATTTTCCAGGATCGCGGGGATCGTCGCCCTGATAGAGCTGATATGCCTCATCGATAAACAGAATGCCGCCTTGAGCCTCCTCGAGGGCTTGAAGTGTCTTTTCCGACTCGGAGTTGTAGTTTTGTCCAAGGAGCGTGGCGCGTTCTTTTATCACGACATGCCCCTGGCTTAATACTCCGGCGCGTCGCAGCATCTCGCCCATCAATTTGGCTACGGTGGTTTTGCCTGTACCGGGCGAGCCTAAGAACATGGCATGAAGCGGAGCATTTACATAAGGCAATCCATTGTCGGCTCGCATCTTGTTAAAGCGTACAACGCGTTCATATAGCGCCAGTTTCTCTTTTGCCGATTTTATGCCGGTGAGATGGTCGAGCGATACGAGCGGTTCCGATTCTTCCTCGTTTGTCGTGGTATCCTCGTTTGTCGTGGCATCCTCGGTGTCGTATTCGATGCTTTCTTCCACTTCGTCGGTTGAATTTTCAAGTTCTGAAGCGATGAATTTGTCGAGAACTTTATCAAAATCATCGTCATCAAATTCCGATTCGGATTCATTTCGGTGGGGAAGATAATTGTCGATTCGCTTTATGGCAGCTTCGGGCGAATATTCATCCAATGGGATGATATACTCAGGGTCACATTTCCCTTTTATGTCGGTGCCGCTCATAGTGTCAAATACGAAACCGGCAATAGGTAGATTCATACATAAGAGTTCGGCATAGAAAACACCGTTAACATCACCGAAAGTGGTAAAAGGGAACTCAACGCTCCAAATGTCATTGTTAAAATTTTCAAGCCCAAAGCAGCGCGGCTCCTTGAAGTATGTCTTAACATATTTGCCGTCAGGGTAGTGGAGCCTTAGTTCCAGCTCGGGCATGATTGTCGGGTGTATTGAGGGCGTTTTGGTGGTGAGATTGAATCTCAAATAGTAGTCGTGGTCGTCAATTGTGTTGAGCGACTTGTAGAGGTTGTCCTCCCATGCGGGACGCACGCCGCAGTTACATACATTGTAATACCGTCCTAATGGATAGTCATAAACATGGATGAACTCTTCGGCGAGTGTTTGCGATACATTTTCATCGCTTACCACGAGTTTATATGTGTGGCCTCCCTTTAGACCTGAGGATTCAGCGGGAAAATGAACAAAATCTTCTTTGAAGTCCTCTTTTGCTAAGTTGATTCTCTTCCGTAGGATGGCAGCTTGGCAGCGTGAGGTCATGTCTATCAATCTGAAAGAAACTTCACGGCGAGCGCCCTTGTCGTAGCGGATGTTATTGATTTCCACTTTCACGGCAATGCCCCCGAAAAATTCATGTTTGATGAAATCGCGGCGATCGTCGTAATGGAATTTGTCCATGGATGACAAATCATTTACTTGATCCAGATAGTAATCACAAAATTGAATTTTATCTACTGATATAGGGGATTTTTTTGTCATATTTATACAGTTTTAGAGGGAGAGCCGTTAAGCCCTCCGGGTTAATATTTCATTTTACTAATCTCAGCCGGAGGCCTTCCTCCGGATTTGTTACCAACATGTCAATGTACTCCCTGCTCCGAGCTGCTGAATAGGGATGCGTAAAGACACACCACGAGCTGTCGGGGCATTTCTGCGGTTGTAAAATGTTGGTGGGAAATAACTATGCACACCTCATCTCACTCCCCTGGGGGAGCGGCACCGCCGAACTTCTTGTTGTTGAGATGTAGATGCTTCATAGTTGAAAATGAAGTTATTAAACTGTAAAAATATGAGCTTATGCCACAAGGGCTATTACCCAATTTGCTGCAAAAATAATGACGATTTTTCGATTATGCAACTTTTTAAGCAAAAAATGCAATTAGAGAAATATAGAAAGTCCATGACTTCCTGATAGGGAGGTCATGGACTTTGCAGATATTTATTGATTGTTTTAGGTTGCTAAGATTGCGATTCCATAATGAAGCGCTCGGCATCGAGTGCGGCGCGACATCCGGTTCCGGCTGCCGATATTGCCTGCTGATAGTGCGGGTCGGCGACATCGCCGGCTGCAAATACTCCGGGCACGCTCGTTGCTGTTGAACCGCCTGAAACCACGACATAACCTTGTGCGTCGAGGTCGACCTGGCCTTTGAATATCTCGGTGTTGGGATTGTGGCCGATTGCAAGGAAGAAACCGTCGATGTTTATGTCAAATTTACGCTCCTTGTCGGTGCCTACATGTTCCACCAGATGCGCTCCTTCGAGGAATTCCGAGCCAAAGAGTCCCAATGTGTTGGTGTTAAAGAGAATTGTGATGTTATTCTTATCCATCACTCGCTTCTGCATAACCTTTGATGCACGCAGATAGTCCTTACGCACAATCAGATATACCTTTTGAGCGAGATTGCTGAGATAGTAGGCTTCTTCGCAGGCTGTATCGCCTCCGCCTACAACAGCCACAGTGCGTCCGCGATAGAAGAAGCCGTCGCAGGTGGCACAGGCTGAAACACCAAGACCTGAATAGCGTTGCTCGTCGGGTAGACCAAGATAACGAGCCGACGCTCCGGTTGCTATTATGACCGTGTCGGCAACTATTGTAGTGTTATCGTCGGCGACAGCGGTAAATGGACGCTTGCTGAAGTCGACCTTGGTTATTATTCCCGGGCGAATGTCGGCTCCGAATCGTTCGGCTTGCTTGCGCAGGTCGTCCATGAGCTGTGCTCCCATTACACCTTCGGGATAGCCGGGAAAGTTCTCCACTTCCGATGTGGTGGTGAGCTGTCCGCCGGGCATTATTCCTTCATACAATATGGGAGAGATATTGGCTCGCGAGGCATATATGGCGGCGGTGTATCCTGCCGGCCCCGAACCGATGATGAGGCATTTTGTTGACTCGTTACTCATGATTTAAATTGATTATGCGTTGTTAACTTTAATGTTCTGTGTCACTATCGGAGGTCGATAATCTCGGCATCGGGATATTTGCTCTTGTCATACACAAATGTCGATGCCGGATAACTGATACCGGTTTTTACCGTCCCGACCTTTATCGACGCCTGCGCTCCATTGTCAAGTGTCAATGCAATGTCGACCGGCATGTGGGTCGAGGCGTTGAACGTTATCGTGGCTTTCAGAATCTGCGCTCCCCGGCTGTTGACAGGCGTGAACTCGATTTTGCACGATGATGAGGTCGACGAAATCATGCGCGCCTTATAGCTGCTGCGGAATGAGTTGATTATTGCAAACGGGTTGATTTGCTGCAGCTCCTCGGCTGTCGGCTCGGTTACGTTTACTTCGCCGGTCGATGAGGAATAGGTCCATTGAGTGCGTCCGTCATACCATATCGACATTCCCGGAGTGGTTATCCTGAATTTGTCGCCGCTTATAACCGCTTCGCCTTTCACCGTGTTGCCGTCCATTGTCATGCTGTAGGGTGCGGTTACCGATTTGGCATTCTTAAAGCTTTTAGCCGCCGAGGCTATTACCTCCTCGGGCGATGTTACGGGAACCGCCGCATTCAGTGAAACGGCTAAAATGAGAAGTATTGCAGTTATGAGTCGTGACATTGTAAAATTACGTTTTAAGCAGTTATTTCAAGCATTCTCTCGAGCTGCAATGAATCGACAAGAACCTGACGGGGCTTGGCTCCCGAAGCGGGGCCTACTATGCCGGCGGCCTCGAGCTGATCCATGATTTTGCCTGCTCGATTGTATCCTATAGAATAACGCCTTTGAAGCGAAGATGTTGAGGCGGTGCTTGAAGTAACGATAAATCTTGCCGCTTCTTCAAAGAGCGGATCGCGGTCGTTGACTGCTCCGAGGCTTGTTGAACCGTCGCTTTCAGGAACATAGTCGGGCAGGGGATAGGCGTTGGGATATCCTACCTGTTCGTCGATCGCATCACATATAGCTTCGACCTCCTCGGTGCTGATGAATGCGCACTGCACACGCTCCATCTCGCCGTTGTGCGAGAATAGCATGTCGCCCTTTCCTATCAGCTGATTGGCTCCCGTGCGGTCGAGAATCGTGCGGCTGTCGACCATCTGCGATACCCTGAACGCGATTCGTCCCGGGAAGTTGGCCTTGATGATACCTGTGATTACATTGGTCGACGGACGCTGTGTGGCAAGAATCATGTGCATACCCACGGCACGTGCCTTCTGGGCTATACGCGCTATAGGAGTTTCAACTTCCTTTCCTGCCATCATTATCAAGTCGCCAAACTCGTCGACTATGATAACAATGTAGGGGAGGTAGCGGTGTCCCTTTTCGGGATTGAGTCGACGCTGGATGAACTTATTGTTATACTCCTTTATTGTGCGCACGTTGGCATCCTTGAGCAAGGCGTAACGGTTGTCCATCTCCACACACAGGGAGTTGAGCGTGGCTACGACCTTCATCGGATCGGTGATGATAGCTTCATTCTCGTCGGGGAGCTTGGCAAGATAGTGGCGCTCAAGCTTGCTGTAAAGGCTGAACTCAACCATCTTGGGGTCGACAAGCACAAATTTCAGCTCGGCCGGATGCTTCTTGTAAAGCAGCGATGCTATTATGGTGTTGAGGCCCACCGATTTTCCCTGTCCGGTGGCACCGGCCACAAGCACGTGGGGCATCTTGGTGAGGTCGGCTATGAATACATCCTTGGAAATTGTGGATCCCATTGCCATCGGCAACTCATAGTTGCACTCCTGGAACTTACGCGATGATATTATCGAGCGTATAGGCACCATCTGAGGCTCCTTGTTGGGCACTTCGATACCTATCGTTCCCTTGCCCGGAATAGGTGCGATGATACGTATTCCCAGTGCGGCAAGGCTCAAGGCTATGTCGTCCTCAAGGCGCTTTATCTTGGCAATTCGCACGCCCTCGGCAGGTACTATTTCATAAAGTGTAACGGTGGGGCCTACCGTAGCCTCGATATGTGAAATGGGGATGCTGTAGTTGGAAAGCGTTGAAGTGATGCGCTCCTTGTTCTCCTCCATTTCCTGCTGGTCGACACTGTTGGCTTTGACCTGAATGTTGTTGAGCAGCTCTATTGACGGGAAATGGTAGCGCGACAGTTCGGCCGTCGGGTCGTAGGTGTCGGTCGCTATTTCGTCGGCTTCTTCGATTTCGCCTTCATTTACGGTCATGCTCACATCCTCGTTGTTGTCGGTGGCTTCAGGCTCGTCTTGAATGTCGTCTTTCGTTTCGTCGTCCAAGGTGTCGTAGATGTCATCGTCGATTTCGGGTTCGGTCTTGTAGGTGTCGGCAGGGTTGTCGTCAACATTGTTATCGTTGGCATAATCCTCGAAGTCAAGGGTCTTGTTCTCAAGCTGTACCGATGATTCGCGCGTAACCTCATTTCTGGAATTGTCAACTATTTCGGCCGACTCTTTCAGTGATTCCTCAACCTTTCGGCGTGATTCTTCAGCGGCGGCGCGTTCGGCTTCTACGCGTCTGCGGTGCTCATCCACGCGCTTGCGATAGGCAACATAGAGGAGTCTCAGCTCATTGAGGTATATTGATGCGACAAGAGCCACAAGCAGGATGCTTACAAGTATTGCTCCGGTTACGCCTATGTGCGACATCAGGAACGTGTTGACCTCATATCCGTGTATACCGCCCCAGAACACCCATGAATGTGCCTTATAGGTTACAAGTCCTGTAACGATTGAAACGGTAATCGCAACAATGAGCGATTTCATAGTCAGCGACCAGAATCCCACTTTACCCTTATGCAGCAATCCCCATCCGAGGGCAAGGAAGTAGTATATGATTACAAGTGCTCCTATTCCTATGCCATTGGATATTGCGCTTTGTGACAGGAATGCTCCTATGGGGCCTCCCGCATTGTTGATCTCATCGCCGCGTTGCGCCATTTCCGATATCGACAGATTGATTGTCGCGCTTTGGTCGTCGGCTCCGTGTGTGAAGTAGGAGAGGGTGACGATTATAAGGTAGGCGGCCCAGCATATCATTGCTATACCCACAAAGAGGCGTGTACGCTTGTCATGGATAAATCGCGATATGGCGCCCGGTTTGGATTCCTTTTTAGCTGCAGCCTGGCGCGTCGTGTTGCGCTTGCGCGGTGCGGGTTGTGACGGCTCCTTGTACTCGCGGTCGAGTACATCGGGGTCGAAGTTGTCGGATAATATATTGTCTGATCTCATAAGTGCTTAATAACTAATAGTGAAGCTCTATAGCAAATAAAATTTTAAGCCGATGTTGTTAGTACAAAGTTACAACAACCTCGGCTCAAAAACAAAAAAACATGGAATGTGTTGCTTGAAAAATTTCAAATCGCAAGCCAGCAATATCTTAGAGGCTTTTCAATGTGTCGATGGCTTTCATCGGGTCGGGAGCCTTGAACACATAGCTGCCGGCGACGAGAATGTCGGCTCCCGCTTTCGACAGGGCGGCTCCGGTCATTTCGTTGACACCTCCGTCGACCTCTATCAGTGCGTGCGAGCCGCTTGCCTCGATAAGTCGGCGCAGACGGCTGACCTTGTTCAGCGAGTTTTCAATGAATGCCTGTCCGCCGAATCCCGGATTGACCGACATAATGAGCACGAGGTCGAGTTCCGAAATGATGTCCTCAAGCATGAAAACAGGTGTGGCGGGATTTAATGTCACTCCGGCTTTCATTCCTGCCTCCTTGATTTCATGCACCACGCGGTTGAGATGGGTGCAGGCCTCAAAGTGTACGTTCATGATTTCGGCTCCGCAGTCACGCACTTGCGATATGTACTTCTGCGGTTCTACGATCATCATGTGCACATCGAGCGGTTTTCGGGCGAGCCGTTGAATGGCTTTTATAACCGGAAAGCCTATAGAGATGTTAGGCACAAATACTCCGTCCATTACATCCACATGCAGATAATCGGCATTGCTTGAGTTAAGAATTTCAAAATCGGCTTGCAGATTGGCGAAATTGGCTGATAATAATGATGGTGCTACGAGCATGGCTTTAGATATTGATTGCTTACAATTGTTGGTCGTTGCTTTGTGGATGAGGCTTGAATGCGTTCCACAGGATGAAGAGCACGCACACAACTCCTATGCCGAGGCCTATGTAGGTGAGGTATTCGTTGTACTCCTCTACTTTGGCATATAGTTGTTCTTGCGGTACTATCTTGCCGAGCCAATAACCGAGCGCGGCAAGGATGCAGTTCCACACGAGGGCTCCGAGTCCGGTGAATATCACGAATTTGCCTATGTTCATTCGGGCAAGTCCGGCCGGAATTGATATCAACTGTCTGACAGCGGGTATCAGTCGGCCTATGAATGTCGACACAGCTCCGTGATTGTCGAAATACTCTTCGGCGTGACGCACTTTCTCCTCGTTGATGAGGCATGCGTGACCAAATCGGCTATTTGCGAATTTGTACACTATCGGGCGTCCTATCCACAATGAAAGATAGTAGTTGATCAACGCTCCCACTATGGCTCCCGCTGTGGCTATCAGTATCACCGAGATGAGGTTTACATCGCCTTTGGTGCAGGCGAGATATGCTGCCGGCGGAACAATTACTTCCGAGGGGAAGGGAATGAAGGAGCTTTCGATTACCATGAATGCGAACACAAGAAGGTACACAGTCATTGCATCGGCCGTGAGAAATTTCATCATTATCTCGGCCGGGTCAAAAAGCGCAAAAAGCGGAATCAGGTCAAGCATATATCAAGTTATACTTTATCAGGTGTATTGAAGCAAAGTTCAAAATTAGTAAATAAATCAATTAAACAGCCGGGATTGGCGATAAAACATCACAAAATCCCTATTTCGCGAAACATGTCGGCATAATAGGCCGCTTTCTTCTCGATGGCGAGTGGATAGGCCCTTGATGTCGACGGCATCCTGAATATCTTCACTTCGCGTCCGTCGCCAAGTGTGGCTGTTACATATTCTCCGATTTTCGGCGACACTGTGCCGGTAATCGAAGCAAGAGTTTCGCCTGCTTTCTCGCCTGTCGTGGCGAGGGCATGACAATGGGGCATACGGCTCAGCAGCTCCATCAGCGGCACCGGCTCCACTATCTCCAGATACTTGTCGGAGGCATTGTCCTTAAGACGGCGCACCTTATGCCCGGTGTCGTTCAGGGCTATGCCCTTTGCGTTGAGGAACTTTTTTATCAGTCCGAGCCTGAAAGTGCGTGCCGCCGCGTCGTAGAAGTACTCCTTGTCGTCATGGAATATTAGTCCCATGATTCGCCAAAAGTCGTTGATGCGGTTAGGGTAGTAGAACTCCATCGACCATCTTTCGCTTTTGGGCGGGAAGGTGCCCATTATCAGCAGGCGTGCGTCATCGGGCACGTAGGGTTCAAACGGATGAATTTCGACCGGTATCATTGTCATTGCGTTACGACAACAGCTGTGATGCCACGCTGTCGGCAAGGGCGGCACAGTCGGCCAATGTTTTGGCGCTCGGAGCTTGCTTGGCTTCTACCGATACCATGTCGGGGGTGAGCATCTTAGCCTCTTCAAGCACGCTGTTTATGCGCTTTACTGCCTGCGGAGCCCATGTATAGGAGCCGAATGTGGCTACGACGCGGTTCTTTAGTTCGCGTGTCTTTATTGCCTGCATCACGCTTTCTATCGGCGGATAGAGAGTGTTGGAATAGGTGGGCGCTCCTATTATGAGTCCTTTGTAGCGGAATATGTCGCTCAATATGTAGGAGAGGTGGGAGTAGGATGCGTTATGTACGCGTATGTTTTTTATGCCCTTTTCGGCAAGGCGCGACGCTATCGCTTCGGCCATCTCCTCGGTGTTGCCATACATTGAGCCGTAAACTATCACCACGCCTGTTTCGGCTTCATATCGGCTCAGTTTGTCGTAAATGCCGCCAATCCTCTTCACCTCATCGTGCCACACGGGACCGTGGGTCGAGCAGATGTAGTCGATTTTCAGGTCCTTGAGCTTGGCAAGTGCTTTTTGCACAAACACTCCGTATTTGCCCACGATGTTGGAGTAATAGCGGTACATTTCAGGGATGTAGTACTCAACATCGGTTTCGTTGTCGATTACACCGCCGTTGATTGCGCCAAAGCATCCGAATCCGTCGCCTGAAAAGAGCACGTTGCGCTCGTTTACGTAGGTCATCATGGTCTCGGGCCAGTGCACCATGGGGGTGAGCTTGAATGTCAGTGTCAATCCGCCAAGGGCGATTGTGTCATTGTCGGCCACCTTGAGCAGATTGTCCTCTATGCCGTAAAAACCTTTCACCATTTCAAGGGTCTTTGCATTACCCACTATGGTCATTTCGGGAAAGAAGCTGCGCAGCACCTTTATGGAGCCTGAGTGGTCGGGTTCCATGTGGTTGATCACCAGGTAGTCGGGAGCTTCAGTGCCGGCTATCTCTCTGATGTTGGAGAGGAGCTTGTCGCATTCGCTTATCTCCACGCCGTCGATGAGGGCTGTCTTTGACGAGCCTTTTACTATGTAAGAGTTATAGCTCACTCCTGCAGGAAGGGGCCAAAGGGCTTCAAATCGGTGGGTGGTTCGGTCGTTTACTCCAACGTATGATATGCCGTCGGTTATGTTTCTGATGTTCATGAATTGTTTCGATGTGTTAAATGTTAATATTAGCAGATATGAGCAAAGCCGCTTTATCCTTTTATTGGATTAGGCGGCTTGAAATGTGATAAGGTTGATTGGTGATTTCTTTATGATTTTGCGCGTTCTACACGTTCTACGTATGAACCGTCGCGAGTGTCGATGCGCACTTTGTCGCCGGTTTCACAGAACAAGGGCACGCGTACCTCGGCGCCGGTTTCCACTGTTGCGGGCTTAAGCGTGTTGGTTGCTGTGTCACCTTTGATTCCGGGCTCGGTGTAGGTGATTTCGAGCACAACGCTGGTGGGCATCTCGCAAGTGAGGATGGTGTCGGAAGCTGCATGAACCATGGCCTCGCATATATCACCTTCTTTAAGGAACTGAACGCCGTCGATGCTTTCGCCGGGGATTGCTACTTGTTCAAATGTTTCGGTGTGCATGAAGTTGTAGCCCATGTCATCCTTATATAGATATTGGTAGGGACGACGCTCGATGCGTACTTCATCAACCTTTACGCCCGAGTTCCAAGTCTTGTCAAGGATGCGGCCGGTCTTGACATTCTTGAGCTTGGTGCGCACGAAAGCCGGACCCTTGCCGGGTTTTACATGAAGAAACTCTACGATGAAGAAGTAGTTGCCGTCGATGTCGAGGCACATTCCGTTTTTAAAATCTGCAGTTGTTGCCATAAAGTGATTTATATCGATATTTTTGATTGTTAAAATTTTGCTTGGATTTCAAGCCTTTAGCGAGTCATCCGCGAATTTTGCTGCAAAGATACTAAAAGTAAGGGCATTATACCCAATATTTCTTGAATTTTTTTACGATTGTCGGCTTAAAAAGGGAAGAAACGGCGTGTTTTGTGTAGTTTTTTCTCAATATTTTCCGATTCTACATTTAGTTTTGCGTCACATTTATTATTAACTTTGTAACTCACATTTCTTAACCAAAAATTTAGTAACAATGGAACAAGTATTATTTTGGATTGTGCCGATTTCGTCGTTGCTTGCTTTGCTTCTTGCATGGCACTTCTACCGTCAGATGATGGGAGAGAGCGAAGGCACTCCTTTGATGCAGAAAATTGCATCCCATGTGCGTAAGGGTGCAATGTCTTATCTTAAACAACAGTACAAGATTGTGGGCATAGTGTTCCTGTGCCTTGTAATCCTGTTCTCAATTATGGCCTATGGATTCAACTTGCAGAATCAATGGGTACCGGTGGCATTCCTTACCGGAGGTTTCTTCTCGGGACTTTCGGGATTCCTGGGAATGAAGACGGCTACTCAGGCTTCGGCCCGCACTGCCAATGCCGCCCGCAATTCATTGAACAGCGGATTGCGTGTCGCTTTCCGAAGCGGAGCTGTGATGGGTCTTGTTGTCGTAGGTCTTGGATTGCTCGACATCTCGTTCTGGTATCTCGTTCTTGACTATTTCGTGCCTAACGATCCGGCGACTCCCACTGCCAAGCTGTGCATGATTACCACCACGATGCTTACCTTCGGAATGGGTGCCAGCACGCAGGCGCTGTTTGCTCGTGTGGGCGGAGGTATATACACAAAGGCTGCCGATGTCGGTGCCGACCTTGTGGGTAAGGTTGAGGCCGGAATTCCCGAGGACGACCCCCGAAATCCCGCCACGATTGCCGACAATGTTGGTGACAATGTAGGTGATGTGGCCGGTATGGGCGCTGACCTTTATGAGTCATATTGCGGCTCGATTCTTGCAACTGCTGCTCTCGGCGCCGCCGCTTATATGACTTCGGGCGATGTCGACATGCAGTTTAAGGCTGTGGTAGCCCCCATGTTGATTGCCGCAGTGGGCATCATCCTGTCAATCATCGGTATATTCTCGGTTAAGACCAAGGAAAACGCCAAGATGAAGGACTTGCTCAACTCGCTCTCATTCGGAACCAATCTGAGCTCGGTGCTCATTGTAGGTGCTACATTCTTGATTCTGTGGCTTCTCCAGATTGACAACTGGCTTAATATCGCCATTGCTGTTTTGATCGGTCTGCTGGTTGGTATAGTTATTGGCCGTTCCACCGAGTATTATACATCGCAGTCCTATGCTCCTACTCGTCGTTTGTCGGAGAGCGGAACCACGGGTCCGGCTACCGTTATTATATCGGGTATCGGTCTTGGTATGATTTCAACCGCAATTCCTGTATTAGCAGTGGTTGTAGGTATCATCCTTTCTTATTGGCTCGCTTCGGGCTATGATTTGGCAAATGTGAGCATGGGTCTTTACGGTATCGGTATCGCTGCTGTGGGAATGCTCTCGACTCTTGGTATAACTCTTGCCACTGACGCTTACGGGCCTATCGCCGACAATGCCGGAGGTAATGCCGAAATGAGCGGCCTCGGTGAAGAGGTTCGCCGCCGCACCGATGCTCTCGACTCGCTCGGCAACACCACCGCAGCTACAGGAAAGGGCTTCGCGATCGGTTCGGCAGCTCTTACCGGTCTTGCTCTCTTGGCTTCCTACATAGAGGAAATCCGCATCGGATTGTCACGCCTCGGACAGACTGCTCTTAATCTCGGCGACTTGACAAAGCCCATCCATGAGGCTTCGTTTACCGACTTCATGAACTATTACGATGTAAACCTCATGAATCCGAAGGTGCTTTCAGGTATGTTTATCGGTAGCATGATGGCATTCCTCTTCTGCGGTCTTACAATGAATGCTGTAGGACGCGCTGCCGCTCACATGGTTGAGGAGGTTCGCCGTCAGTTCCGTGAAATAAAGGGTATCCTTACAGGTGACGCAGAGCCCGACTACGCCCGTTGCGTACAGATTTCGACCAAGGGTGCGCAGCGTGAAATGGTGTTCCCGTCGTTGCTTGCGATTGTTGCTCCCATCATAACCGGTATAATCTTCGGAGTCCCCGGTGTGATCGGTCTGCTCGTAGGCGGTCTGTCATCAGGATTCGTACTCGCTATCTTCATGGCCAACGCAGGCGGTGCCTGGGATAACGCCAAGAAGTATGTCGAGGAAGGAAACTTCGGTGGAAAGGGTAGCGAGGTGCACAAGGCCACTGTAGTGGGTGACACTGTTGGTGATCCCTTTAAGGATACATCCGGTCCCAGCCTTAACATCCTTATCAAGCTCATGTCGATGGTGGCTATCGTGATGGCCGGATTGACTGTAAGCTGGAGCCTCTTCTGATGATGTTTCAGGCTAATTGACATACGGGTCGGCAGCCTTTGGTTGCCGACTCTTTTTTTGCGCGCTGTTTTTGTCAACGATAATTAAAAAATGTGGGCTTAAATTACTTAATATTATTATTTATTGCTAAATTTGTTATTCAAAATCTTGCAATAAATGAATGAGGAAAGTGTAAGCCAATTATATCTGAAAGATACTGCATTTCAGGACCTTATGCAGAGGCGCATATTCAACGTGCTTCTTGTTGCTTCGCCTTACGACGCTTTCATGATGGAAGAGGACGGGCGTGTTGAGGAACAACTCTATTTTGAATACGTGGCGCTGAATCTTAGCTCGCCTCCGCGAGTCACTCGTGTTTCTCGGCCGTCGGAAGCTCTCGACCTTCTTGCCGTGAAGCGATTTGACTTGATAATAATGATGCCGGGAATCGACCTTAGTGAAACTTTTGTCGGAGCCAAGGAGATTAAGTCACGCTATCCCGATGTTCCCATAATCGTTCTCACGCCATTCTCCAAGGAGGTGTCGCGACGACTTGCCAAAGAGGATTTGACGGCTGTCGACTATGTGTTCAGCTGGCTGGGAAATGTCGACCTGCTGCTTGCTATAATCAAGCTGCTTGAGGACAAGATGAATGCCGACAACGACATAAACGAAGTGGGAGTGCAGCTCATCTTGCTTGTCGAGGACTCGGTCAGGTTCTATTCGTCGGTATTGCCCACGCTTTATAAGTTCCTGCTTAAGCAGTCGCTTATATTCTCCACCGAGGCGCTCAATGAGCATGAGCAGATGCTGCGCATGCGCGGCCGTCCAAAAGTTATGCTTGCGCGTGACTACGAGGAGGCCGTGGCTCTCTATGAGCGTTACGGCAAGAATATGCTCGGTGTCATCTCCGATGTGTCGTTCAAGCGTGAAGGCGTTAAGGATTCAAAGGCCGGTATCAAGCTCGCCAAATATCTGCGTGAGCGTGACCCTTATCTGCCCATAATAATGGAATCGTCGGAGGAGGAAAACGCACCTCTGGTAAAGGAATTCGGCGGCGCTTTCATTGACAAGAATTCCAAGAAATTCCCTGTCGACCTGGGAAATACCATAATGAAGGACTTTGGATTCGGTGACTTCATAATCCGTGACCCTGAAACGGGCGAGGAGTTGCTGCGCATCCATGACCTGAAGGACCTCCAGCGTCACATCTTTGACATTCCGGCCAAGTCGTTGCTCTACCATGCTTCGTTCAACGACATTTCACGATGGCTCTATTCGCGTGCCATGTTCCCGATAGCCGAGGTGATCAAGAATCATCGCTTCCGTAACATCGAGGAGGCGCCGGCTGTGCGTCAGCTATTCTTTGACCTGATTGTCAAGTATCGAAAGATGAAGAATCGTGGAGTTGTGGCTGTGTTCCGCAAGGACCGATTTGACCACTATTCCAACTTTGCAAGAATAGGGCAGGGGTCGCTTGGAGGAAAAGGCCGCGGCCTTGCTTTCATTGACTCGATAATAAAGAAGAATCCTATATGCGACAACTATGACGGCGTTACGTTAACAATTCCGCGCACTGTCGTTATATGTACCGACATATTCGATGAGTTCATGGAAACCAACAACCTCTATCCTGTTGCGTTGTCCGACATTCCTGACGAGAAGATTCTTAAATACTTCCTTCAGGCTCGTCTGCCCGAGCGTCTGATTGAGGATTTCTTCGCGCTGTTTGAGGTTGTCGACAAGCCTCTTGCCATTCGTAGCTCGAGCTTGCTTGAGGACTCTCATTATCAGCCTTTTGCTGGAATCTATTCGACCTACATGATTCCTCATGTCGACGACCGTTACGAGATGCTCGCTATGCTCGGCGATGCAATAAAGAGCGTGTATGCATCGGTGTTCTATGCCGACAGCAAAGCCTATATGACGGCGACGAGCAATGTCATCGACCAGGAGAAGATGGCCGTTATCATACAGGAGGTGGTGGGAAAACAGGTGGGCGACTACTATTTCCCCTCGTTCTCGGGTGTGGGACGCTCGCTTAACTACTATCCCATTAACGATGAAATTCCCGAGGACGGCGTTACTGAAGTGGCCGTCGGACTGGGTAAATATATTGTCGACGGTGGCCTGAGCCTCAGATTTTCGCCGCGTCACGCCGACAAGGTGTTGCAGACTTCGACCCTCGACCTTGCGTTACGTGACACTCAGACCAAGTTCTACGCTCTTGACATGAAGCGTGGCGTCGAAGCCGACTTCAAGGTTGACGACGGGTTCAATATCGCAAAGCCGCGCATACAGGATGTGGCTCAGACCGGAGCCCTTCGCTACATGGTGTCAACCTACGATTTCCGTGATCAGGTGATTCGTGACAGCGATTTCGGTGAGGGCCGTCGTGTGGTGACATTTGCCAACATCCTTCAGCACAAGGTGTTCCCACTTGCTGAGATTGTCGATTTCATGCTCACTAAAGGACAGGAAGAGATGGGACGTCCGGTCGAGATAGAATTTGCCGGAGTGCTTGATGTCGATGCCCGGGGCAAGGGCTCGCTGTATTGGCTTCAGATAAGGCCTATCGTTGAGCGTAAGGATATCGTGGATGAGAGCATTCTCGGACTTCCCGATGAGAAAGTGCTGCTAAGAAGTAACACGGCGTTGGGTCACGGCAACATCGACAATGTGGATACGGTGGTGTATGTAAGACCCGAAAACTTCTCATCGTCAAATAATTCTCTGATAGCACGTGAAATTGAAAAAATAAATCGTAACTTTACGGAGCGTAACGAAGGCTATGTCCTCATTGGTCCCGGACGATGGGGCTCAAGCGACACTGCTCTCGGCATACCGGTTAAATGGCCTCACATTTCATCGGCGCGTCTTATTGTAGAGTCATCGCTTAAGAACTATCGCATAGAACCGAGCCAGGGAACTCATTTCTTCCAAAACCTGACATCGTTCGGTGTCGGCTACTTTACGATCGACCCGTCGTCCAACGACGGTATATATGATGTCGATTTCCTCAACGGTTGTGATGCCGTTTATGAAAGCGACTTCATCAGGATAGTGAAGTTCCCGGCTCCGCTTACAATCGGCATTAATGGCCGTAAAGGCTCCGGAGTTGTTGTGAAGCCTGAAGTTAACACTTCGATATAGTACTAATCTTTTATAGCAATATTGCGTTATGTCCTTTTTTAAGACATTGAAAAGAGCTTTCGGTTTTGGTAGCGACGACGAATACGAGGAGTATGAAGTCGATGATGTTGCCGTAGATAACAATTATAATTCAAGTGACGAGCCTGAAACATTGTCGCCTCAGCCACCTGCCAAAGTGGTTGTAGATGTGGAGAATATCGACTTTCCTCTTACTGCTTTTGACGGCCTTCTGGAGGTATTCAACAATGCACAGCCCGACTTCATCAAGAATTGTATCGACATAGAGGCTCAGCGTAAGTACCTGTATGATTCGCTCGACGGATCATTCAAGGAGTATATCGAAGGAATCAAGTCACGCCTTCGTCAGGAAGGCGATTCGCGCATAGCTCAAGACCGCGAAACGTTGCAGGCCGAAATCGGTAAATTGCAGTCACGTTGTGCAGCCGTTGAAGGAAAGGAAGAGCAATGGACGCAACAGCGGTTGAGTGCCGACCGACAGAAGCGCGCGTTGGCCGACAAGGTACAGGAGCTTGAACGCCGCATCCTTGAACTGCAAGCTGAGAACGAGCAGTATCAGCTCGAAAACAAAAGCCTTGTCAACAAGGTGAAGGCTTCGGGCGTGCGCGAGAATGACCTTGTAGAAATGCGAGGACAAATGGACGCAATGCGTCAGCAGCTTGAAAAGTCAAAGTCGGAAAACTCAAATACCGAATTGCAGGAGGAGAACGCAAGGTTGATTTCAGCCCTTGAACGCGTCGAGGCCGAGTTGCAGGAAAAGCAGAACGACATCCAGGATTTGAATCGCCGCATAACATCGATGAATGTTTCAAGTGCAATGCGTGAAGCCGAAGTCGCCTCGCTTAAAAAGGAGGTCGAGAAGGAGGTGAAGGAGCGTGAATCGAAGGAGGAACTGTTCAAGACCCGCATGTCAATGTCCGACAACATGATTAACGACCTTCGCAACCGATTGGCCCAGTCACGCCATGAAATGGAGGAGCATGTAAATGCCAATAACGAAATCAATGAGCGTTATCGTTCAACTCTTGAAGAGCTTGAAGCCTGTCGCGAGGAGTTGAAAGAGGCCAACGACAATCTTGAGATTGCAGCCGATGTCCAGGACAAGATTGAGCAGTGCGAGACAATCATAAACAAGCGTAACGAGCGCATAAGCGCGCTTAAGGCTGAAAAGGAGTCGATGACCGACCAAATCGCCCGGTTGGAGAAGGAAAATGAAACTCTGAAGACGACAATCGAGCGAAATCTTCACGAACGTGCCGCCTCTGAAACGGAGTTGCGCAATGAGATAGAAACCTTGAAGCGTGTATCGGAGGAAGCCGCTGCGACAACTCCGGTTAACGACAAGACCCGACGCCGTAAGAAGGCTCCTAAAATATCGGCGATAGATGAAAGCCTCAATGATACTGAATGGTTGATTGCAACGCCTCCCGAGGGTGTAGTCGCAAAGGCTACGGGCGTAAGCTCCGACTCCGACTTCGGTTATCAGGAACCGCAACGCAAGTCGGCTCCCGACAACTCGGCTCAGATGTCGCTCTTTTAAGATGTTTATTTAGATTGTAAAGTTTCAATATTATGAAGTTTAGATACTTATTGCTGTTTCCCCTGTTGATTCCGTCGGTAGCTTATGCCGTGACAGCCGATGACATAGCCCCCTATGTATATCCCGCCAATGCTGCAAAAGCGCCTTCGGCAGTTACATATCTTGCCGATGGAAAAAACTGCCTCGCACTTGCCGATGACAATACCAAAATTGTAAAGTATGACATAAAGTCGGGAAAGGAGATCGAAGTTGTGCTCGATGCCGCAAATACGCGTGACAACCAAGTGAAGCGCATCGCTGCTTATGAACTGAGCCCCGACGAGTCCAAAATATTGATTTACGAAAAGTCGACCCCTGTTTACCGCCGTTCATTCAAGGCCGAGTATTACATATATGAAATACGACATAACGTATTGTCACCCTTGAGCACCGAGCATCGCACACAGCAGTCGCCGATCTGGTCGCCCGACGGCCGCATGGTGGCTTTTGTGAGCGACAATAACATCTACCTGCGCAAGCTCGATTACAATACCGAGGTGGCCGTTACCACCGACGGACGCATTAACGAGGTTATAAATGGTGTTCCCGACTGGACCTATGAGGAGGAATTTTCTACCAACTGCTCTATGACATGGGCTCCCGACAATCTCACGCTTTGTTATCTGAAATACAATGAGAGCAATGTCCCGCTCTATTCGTTTCCTTTATATCAGGGTACTTGCGACCCCATGAATCAATATGCACTGTATCCCGGAGCATATACCTACAAATACCCTGTGGCCGGCGAGCCCAATTCGGTAGTAACGCTCCACAGTTATGATGTGGAAACGCGTAAGACCAAGAACATCGAGCTTTCCGACAGCCGTATCGAGTACATCCCTCGCATAAGCTATGCGCTCACTCCTGAGCGTCTTATTGTGACTACCCTGAACCGTGCCCAGAATCGCTTGGAAATGTATCTGGTCAATCCTAAGTCGACCGTGAGCAAGTCGCTCTATGTCGATGAGGTGGCCGACGGATGGGTCGATGAATCAGCGTGGGAGATTACCCGTTATTATCCTGACTTTTTTGTAGTGTCGTCGGAGCGTTCAGGCTACAATCATCTCTATCAGTACAGCTATTCCGGAGCGATGATGCGCCAGATAACTTCAGGCGACTATGATGTCACGGCTTACTACGGTTACGATAACGTTCAGGGCGCCCATTATTTCCAGTCGACAATCAACGGTGCCATAAATCGCACTGTAAGCCGACTTGACGCTAAGGGCAAACTTACCACGATAGGGGAGGCCGAAGGCAGTTCGTCGGCAATCTTCTCTCCCGACATGGCCTTCTATACGATGTCCTACAGCAACATCACAACTCCTCCGGTTTACACGCTCAACAGCTCTAAAGGAGGCATGCTGAGAGTGCTTGAGGATAATTCCGACTACTTGTCACGTTATCCCGCCTTGCCGCAGCGTGAGTTCTTTACGATGACTTCCGACGGCAATACGTTGAACGGAATGATTTTGAAACCCGTTGATTTCACTCCGTCACGCAAATATCCGGTGATAATGTCGCAGTACAGCGGTCCCGGTTCGCAGGAGGTTCTCAACAGGTGGCGCATGGATTGGGACTATTACTTCGTGTCGCAGGGTTACATCGTGATAAGTGTCGACGGACGCGGAACCGGAGGCCGAGGCAAGGCTTTCAAGGATGCCGTATATCGCAATCTCGGACATTATGAAACTATCGACCAGGTCAACGCAGCGCGTTATGCCGGAAATCTTCCCTATGTCGACGGTTCGCGCATAGGAATATATGGATGGAGTTATGGCGGATATGAAACGCTCATGGCTGCGTCGGCATTCGACAGCCCCTATAAGGCCGCTGTCGCTGTGGCACCGGTAACCGACTGGCGTTACTATGACACGGTATATGCCGAGCGTTACATGCTCACCCCGCGTGAAAATGAGGATGGCTACAACGAGAGCGCTCCCGTGAATCATGTAGGAAGCATGAATTGCAAGCTTCTGCTCATGCACGGCACCGCCGACGACAATGTGCATCTGATGAATACGTTGCAGTATGTTTCGGCTTTGCAGTCCGAGGGCAAGATATGCGACATGTTCCTTTTCCCCAACATGAATCATTCGATTTACGGATGCAATTCACGGAGCGTGGTCTATCTTAAGATGCTTGATTTCTTCAACAATAACTTAAAGTAGATAATTAATCATGCATAAGCGCCGTAATCATGCCAAAAACCGAGGAATATCGAGCCTGTGGAACCATTGGGCCATCTCGTTTGGCGCTATAAATTTTATAGTGTTTATTTCGCCGATTGTATCCAAGGTGTGGCTGCCGGCGGTTGTGCTTATCCTTGAGCTCCTCTTTGTGGGCTTATTGAAAAACAAGGACGAGAAGGCACCCGTGTGCAATCTGTTGCCGTTCCTTACTACCCGTATACTCTTCTTCACGGCTGTAATAATGGTGGGAATCAACATCTATTACATGGAGTTCATCGATCCGCAGGAGTATGTCATAGGACTTTCCAACCGTAAGATACCCTACATCTCAGTTCTTGTCGTGGCGCCTGTCACATTTGTGCTGTCGCTATGGATCTATCTGCGTCGCTCGCGATTGGCATTCTGCTTCCAATGTCATATAAAGTACGGCCTTCCCGCCGAGCGTGGATTCCTGGGACGCATCTTCAGCCATGAGAGCATCTATCAGATTCGTTTGATGATAATGCTGTCGGGTGCAATGACGCTATTCGGGTGGCTTTACTATTGGTTGTTCTATTGTAATGTCAATCTAAACACTCCCGACCGATTCTTTTTCGTCTGGATTCCGGTGATATTATATGTGCTGTCGTTGATCTATCTTCGCTTGCGTTATATGAGCATCTATGCTTTCTATCGCAAGAATGTCGTAGGTGAGGACAACGACCGTGGTGATTCGACTCTGATTCGTTATATACTATTGTGTGACGACAACATATTTCTTAAGGTGTCTGCCGATGAATTGTCTGACGAGAAGGTCGACACTCCGGCTAAAATGTATGTGCCTTATCGTGAGAAAGTGACCATGTATGATGCCGAACAGAATTTCAGAATGTTGTCGGGTCTGCATCGCAAAGTGGAAATAAAGTTCCTGTATGAGAATTTCAACTACTACTCCGACAGCAACATTTTCCATTACGCTTGCTTCTTCTCGGGTAAGTCGGAACTTGAGTCTTCGCGACTCAAGGGTGTGTGGTGTACGCAGCATGAGCTTCACAACATGATGTCGTCCAACAGGCTTACATCATTGATGAAGTCGGAGATGCTCAGGCTCTATAACATCGTGGTGGCTTGCAAGACATACAATCGTGATGGATGCCGATTATATGACATCAAGCACTATAAGCCTACATTCCATCTCCATGACCTTAACAAGATGGATGTGAACTTCAATGACCCGGTATGGCTTAGGGTGGTGAAGGACAATGCCGACAGTCATTTCTTCAAATTCAGGAAATTCTGGCGTAAATATGTTGAAGGATTTGAGGACTAAGCTGCTTGTCGTTACAGGCCCTACGGCCTCGGGCAAGACTGCTCGCGCCGTCGACCTTGCCCGTCACTTTGACGGGGAGATAATAAGTGCCGATTCCCGCCAGATTTATCGTGGCATGGATCTGGGTACGGGAAAGGACTTGGACGAATACGGCACAGTGCCTTATCACCTGATTGATATATGCCCGGCCGGCTATCGTTATAATCTCTACGAGTATCTGCGTGATTTCGATGCCGTGTACGACGACATTAAGGGTCGCGGAAAGCTACCCATAATGTGCGGAGGCACGGGATTGTATGTGGAGTCGGTGATAAGCGGAGTGAGATTGCCTGAAGTACCCGAAAACCGCGAGCTGCGCGAATCGCTTGCCGGAAAGTCGCTCGATGAGCTTACGACCATATTAAGCAAGATAAAGGTGCTGCACAACACTACCGATGTTGACAGCTGTAAGAGGGCCATACGCGCAATTGAGATTCAGCATTACTATCGCGAGCATCCCGATGAGGCGGTGCTGACCGAGCCGCATCCCATGAGCGATGTGACGATCATAGGCGTTGACATTGACCGCGATTCGAGGCGCAAACGCATATCGGCTCGTCTTAAAGCCCGTCTTGACTCGGGAATGGTCGATGAGGTGCGCCGGTTGATTGAGCAGGGAGTAGCTTCCGACGACTTGATATACTACGGACTTGAGTACAAGTATCTGACCCGTTACGTGGTGGGCGATATGAGTTATGACGACATGGTGCGCGAGCTTGAAATCGCGATACATCAGTTTGCCAAACGCCAGATGACTTGGTTCCGAGGCATGGAGCGCCGAGGTTATCACATACATTGGCTTCCGTGGGATATGCCCGATGTTGATTTTGTCGAATCGATAGAGAAAATAATTTGCAATAATGGACAGTCTTGAATTGATGCGTAGCGGATGCTGGCACAACGGGTTTACTAATGAAATATTTGAAGCGCTGATAAGGGCCGAGGAACTATGTTTTCAATACAATTCATTGTCGCCCCGGCAGCGTGACAGCCGTCATGACATCATGCGCGGTCTTATCGGCAGGATTGAGGAGCCCTTCGACATCCACAGTCCGTTTCACTGCGATTTTGGAACAAATATCACCATAGGCCCGAATTTTGTAGGCAACTATAATCTCACAATACTCGACGAAGCTCAGGTTACGATAGGCAGTAACGTGTTCATAGGCCCCAATGTAGGCATATATACGGTGATTCACGCCCTTGATCATCGCCAGCGTAACGAAGGCATAATGCGCTCCAAGCCGGTCACTATAGGCGACAACGTGTGGATTGGCGCAGGGGTTACGATTCTGCCCGGAGTCACTATTGGAGAGCGTGCGGTTATAGGTGCCGGAAGTGTTGTCACTCACGACATTCCTGCAGGTGTGCTCGCTTTCGGCAATCCATGCAAGGTTGTGCGTGACATTTCCGACAGCGACACTGTCAGTGACATAAAAGAGTGAGTCGGAGGTTGCCGATCAACTGTCGATTCATCCTCATATCGTAAATATTATATCACCATGAAACATCTCTTCTCAATTATCCTGGCTATTGCCGTCGTGTTTTCAGGCAATTCACAAAAGCGTGAATATTATGACCCGTTGTCGTGGGGCGACAACAGGCCGGAGTTTGACGTCGATACATCGGGCGTATTCATTGCCGTTGAGGCTCGCGGAGAGCTGATTGGGGTGAAGGAGCGGCGAGGTTCCGCCAAGGAGTGGTGGGGAATAGCCTGGAACTATGTCGACGATGCAAATTGCTGCATGGCGAGAATCGGTGTCCGAAACACCGATTTCGGTGATTTGACCGATTCAAGAGTGCTTGACCTGACGGTTGTCGAGAGGCGTAACGGAGAGGAGGCTGTTAAGCATGTCACCACGCTGGAGCGCGGTGTGAGCCTTCAGAAGGGAGCCAATTCGCTTGCCGTGGAGTGGGATAGGGGGCGCATGAAGTTGTTTGTAGGAGCCAAGGAGCCTGAACTTGTCATGGATGTTGAGTACCCTAAACCGGTGCAACCTCAATGTGCTATTCTATACAGCGGCCGATTCAAGCTATTGTCGTTGATTACTGAGTCGGAGGAAAATAAGCCCCGATTGTTGGCGACTTCCTATTCAAAGGCGATGCTTGATGACCGATTTGCCGCAAGCGTCGACCCTATTGAGGGCTATTGGAGCTATCTTGATCGTGAAACCGATGATGCTCGAGCCCGGTTGGGAGGTCGTTATGATCTGGCTATAGTGAGGGAGGGTGATGAGTATTTGCTGCTATATGTCGGCGGTGCCGATGTCAACTCATCCAATTGGAAGCCCATGATGGTTAAGGGACGCATGACGCCTACCCCCTTCAAGTCGCATTACGACCTTACGTGGTACGACAGCATGATGGTGCCCATGGACGATGATACATTCTCTATGGTTGACGATGAGATGATATTGACGCTTAAGTTCCCTGTATATCGCAGTCAATTGAGGTTTTATAAGCGATAGCCTATTTCAGCCTTATTTCGCTTATCTTTCCGGTTTCGTAGATGTAATCGACTGTGCAATCCTTGAGCGTGAGCATGCAGTTGCGTGCGTTGTTGGAAGCGACATACACATCGTCGAGTGCTTCAAGGCTTTCGATGTATTGATACAAGGCCGGTGGAAGCTGGTCGTAAAGAAACACTTGAGGCAGAATCTCTCCGTTTCCGTTTATTAAGGTCCAGTGGTAGTTGCTGTCAAATGTAAGTGACGCTCCGTTTTTCACCGTTACATAGTATTCTCCGTTATGTTCCGAGTAGCTGCTTATTGTAGATGACGGATAGTAGGTCGACAGGAATTCCGAGATGGGGCCGGGTAATTCGTCCCATAGACTGCTGCTGCATGAAAGGAGTATTAATAGTCCAACGATGGTGAAAAGATATTTACGGTGTACCATAGGATGTTGTATTAATGTATCATTATACAATAATAACACATTCAAGCATAATTAGTTCTTAATAACTGATGTTAACTTTATCGGTTTGCGTTTATATTGCCATAATGTCGGCAAATACCCGACATTACATGAAATATGCGGGATATTGCTAAAAAAGTTAAATGTTAAAAAAGGAACAATCCAATGGCGATGGATTGTTCCCTCTCACGTGTTTCTGATAATAGATTATTCTATATTTATGCTATTGCCTTATATGCAGGTTTGCGTATGCGGAACCCTACCCATGCTATGGCAATTGTGATGAGCGGACTCATTATATTGAATATGCAATAGGGCAGGTAATGCAGTGTGGCGACTCCGAGAACCGACGACTGAGTGAGTCCGCATGAGTTCCACGGAATCAGCACGGATGTAACCGAGGTGGAGTCCTCGATTGAACGGCTCAAAAGCCTCGGCTCCAATCGGTTGCGGTGGTAAAGATTGCGGTACAGATTACCGTTAAGTATTATGGAAAGATACTGGTCGCCAGTGCAGGCATTCAGCATAAGTCCCGTTCCCACGGTGGCCGAAACGATGCTCTGGGAGCGTTTAAGGCGTTTGGTCACCGAATGTGTGATTGTCGAAACCATTCCGGTGCCTATCATTACACCTCCGAATATCATTGCACACAGTATAAGTAATATGGTTGAAAGCATTCCCTTCATGCCTCCTGTCGACACAAGCGAGTCAAGCAGCTCATGGCCGGTGGGGACTGATGTTTCCGATGCAAGTATGTTGAATATGGCCTTTGCATGGATAAGCAGCGACGGATTGTCGGTGCCTTCAATCGTCGATAACAGCGACGGCTGGAACAGGAATATGCCTATGACACCCAACAGCGTGCTGAGCGCAAGTGTTGTAGTGGTGCCGAGCTTCATAACAAGCAACAGTATTGTGGCACAGGGGATGAGGAGTGTCCACGGAGTTATGTTGAACGTGGCATGAAGATAGTGCATCATGTCCGACGACTGCTCCTGCGAGGTGGGCGGAGTCAATATGCCCACTAATGCAAACACTGCAAGTGCTATGACTATTGCCGGTACTGTGGTGATCATCATGTAACGTATGTGGGGAAACAGCTTTACGCCACAGGTCGATGACGCCAGAACCGTAGTGTCGGACAACGGTGATATTTTGTCGCCGAAATAGGCTCCCGATATTATGGCTCCGGCTATCCACCCCGGACTGTAGCCCCACACGGTGCCTATGCCCATGAATGCAACGCCTATGGTTGCTATGGTGGTCCAGGAGCTTCCGCTCAACACCGAAATCAATGCGCACACTGCACAGGTGGTAAACAGAAACATCTTGGGATTAAGTGCCACGAGTCCGTAGTCGATAAGCGTAGGCACAACTCCGCTAAGCATCCATGTGGCCGATACGGTTCCTATCATCAACAAAATGGGCACTGTGGGCAGTATCTGTGACGCACTTTTCATCAGGCCGATACGGAATGCCTTCATCGGACGGCGATAGAACACTATCGCTATAAGCAATGCAATCAACGCTCCGGTAAGAAGGATAGGTTGGCTCATATTTTGCACTGCATCAGCTCCGCTTGTGACAATGACTGCTACCAATCCGGAAATAAGAGCAGCAATAGGAATGAGTGATGCAACCAGCGAAGGTTGATGCGATTTCATTTTTCTAACAGATCTATTCAACTCTCTATTTTTATTTTTGGGTGCAAAGGTACCAATTATACTCCGTAATATATACTACAAAACTTTAATTAATCCATTAATGTACTGTAAAAGTGTTAAAAACCTCGACAATTGCTGTGTTATCACATATAAATTAGTAAATTTGCATCCAATTACACAAAATCTACGGGGCTGACTGGCTTTGACAGCGTGTAGAGGTGGTGTGTAAGCATGCAGAGCAATGATGGCTACGCTCTATAATATGGGACATCAAAATTTTAAATGGCGAAAACAACTACGCTCTTGCTGCTTAATCGAAGTACAGTAGATTAGCTTAATCTTCGCCACAGTGGCGAAGACAAGACATCACCCGATTGTCCTTTTTCCGAGACGGATCGATAAGGTGGTGCAGATAAATCGGGAATAGGAAGCCAAGAGCCTTGCGCGGTTTCCGAAATTTTAAAGGCTAAGGCAACGATTGGCGGTCTTGAACCTGTCATTGCCCTACAACCAAGTCAAGACTAAGCATGTAGAAAGCTCATTAACTCCACGTTTGGACGAGGGTTCAATTCCCTCCAGCTCCACTTGACGGGTCGGACAGATTCCGGCCAACAAAAGTTTAAACAAGACTAAACCGCACAATATCAACTTATTGTGCGGTTTTTTTAGTGCCTAAAAATGACGACTCAGGACCGTCATCGGACAGAAAAAAGACCGAACAAGACACCCATTGGTGGCAAATTAGTGGCAGAAAATTCTGCAATACCAAATTGCCACTCCATTGCCACCAGAAGCCTCGTAACTGTGTTTAGTGCAACATGTTACAAAACACCAACTCGGAAATTATCGGTCAAAACCGGTCATTTTCGGACACAATAAATCCAACGGATTTTATTGTTGCAGTGGCACTGACTTACTTTACATTTGACACCTGATTTTACCTTATCTTCAATACCTCTTACATGGGCTGAGGATGGATGTCCGACATTCGTCCTCTATTGGCCAAAATGTGTCTAAGCAAAATTTAGTTTAACTCGTTATGATTTTTGCAAGGGGTAAAACTCGGGCAATCATAACCACAAAATCCAAATGTAAGATGAAACAGAACACATTCAAAATTCTGTTCTTCCTCCGAAGTGGAAAAGTCGGTGCAGATTGACCCCTGTCGGCGGGAAAATGTGACCCTTTTCGTCGAAATAAGATTGACCCTCGGCGACGAAATAAAAATGACCCCTGTCGGAATACTCCGCAAGGGATTTTTTTGTAGTTTTAGAAACCCAAGTCCTGGCACGGCGGGGGTAAATCTAAAATTACAAATTTATGGTTACAAAATTAAAAAATATCCTTCGATGTTACCAGTCGGGGATGGGATTAAAGGAAATTGCCGCGGTTTTCCATATATCCCGCAACAGCACGCGCAAATATGTGCGTCTGTTTCAGTCGAGCGGCAAGTCCATGGAAAAGCTTCTTGCAATGACGGAAGAACAACTCCGGCAGGAGCTTGGGCAGGAGAAGGTGCGACACAGCAAACCTTCAGAGCGTGAGACGGAGCTTGAAGCACTTCTTCCCGAGTATGCAAAACAGCTGACACGCAAGGGTATGTCCAAGGCACGGCTGTACGAGCGGTATCATGCTGCTTATCCTGACGGCTATGGACTGACGATGTTCAAGCAGGCTCTCCGTCAGTACCTGCATCAAAGCAAGGTGGTCGGACATGTGGAGCATTATGCCGGAGACCAGATGTACATCGACTTTGCCGGAGACCGCCTTGAGGTGGTCGACTGCATGACGGGCGAGACTAAAAAAGCAGAGGTGTTCGTCGCGATACTGCCTTTCAGTCATTACACTTACTGTGAGGCCGCATGGTCCCAGCGCAAGGAAGACCTCATCAAAGGATGTGAGGGCGCCATGCAATACTTCGGCGGCGTTCCTGCCGCGATAGTGCCGGACAATCTCAAGGCGGCCGTAAGCAGAAGCGACCGCAACGAGCCGGTGATCAATGAAGTGTTCGCCGCATTTGCCGAGCATTACGGATGTGCGGTATATCCGGCACGTGTCCGGCACCCCAAGGACAAGGCCCTGGTGGAGAATGCCGTGAAACTGCTTTACAAATCCGTCTATGCCGATATCGAGGGAATGACGTTCGGCAGCCTTGACGAGCTTAACACCGCCATCCATATCTCGTTGCTCGATTTCAACGAAAAGACAATGGCCGGGCGGAACGTCTCACGAGTGCAGATGTTCAACCGTATGGAGAAAGACCAGCTGCGTCCGCTGCCCGAGCGGAGCTTCACTGTGAAGGAACGCAAGCTGATGACTGTCGGAAAGAACTGCTATGTGTCGCTTTCCAAGCATCACTACAGCGTACCCAGAGAACATGTCGGCAAACGTGTGGTCATTCTCTATGACGCCGACACCGTGGAGATATAATCTTGTGGCGGTTCACGACCGCTGCGACATCCCCTATGCCTACTCATGGAAACGGGAGCACAACCTGCCGGGCCATTACGGGGCTTACGACAAGGACCTTGAGGAACTGTTCGTACGCGCCGGACAGATCGACAACATCGTGCTCGACTATCTCCGGGAAGTAGACAGACACCTACAGTATCCGCCGAAGTCCTTCAGCTCATGCCGTGGGATAATCACCCTTGAAAAGAAGTATGGGGCCGACCGTCTCATCGCGGCCTGCGCCTGTGCCGGAATGAAGGCGGAATACGGTTACCAGGCATTGCGCCGGGTGCTCGAACTGGGTGAGGACGCAGACTTCCTGCCGGATGAAAACGGCAGCATCTCCCGGCCGCAGGACCCCGTTCCTTCTCTGATACACAAAAATATACGTGGCCGTGAATACTTCCTGGCCCGGAACTCAAACAACAATAAAAAAGACAACAATGGAAACAGACAATAAAACCGCCCCTGTATCCGCAGTACAGGACCAGAACCAGATCTCGCTCGATCTGATGAACCGAATGAAAATGCACGGCATGGCCGAAGCCTTCCGCGAAAGCATCGCCGACACCACAGCACAGTCGATGACTCCGGACTCCTTCCTCTCGATGCTGCTCGCTCGGGAATGGGACTGGCGCGCTCAGGCCGCCATTGCACGTCTGACCCGAAATGCGTCATTCCGCTACAAGGCCTATATGGAAGAAATCGACTACACCGTCAGCCGGGGCCTCGACCGTAACCAGATGGAACGGCTCGCCACTCTCGACTTCGTGCGCCAGGGGACCAATCTCTTCATCACAGGTTCGGCAGGAACCGGCAAGAGCTTCCTGGCATGCGCTCTGGGACATGAGGCCTGCAAGCGCGGCATACGCACCCTGTACGGCAATGCCGCAAAACTTCTCGGCGCCATGAAGGTGGCAAAAGTCAGAAACTGCCTTGAAGCCGAACTCAAGAAAATCGAACGCTGTCAGCTTCTGATTCTTGACGACCTGTTCCTTGTCCCTCTTGACGCAAAGGAACGTCCCATACTGCTGGACATAATCGAAGACCGGCACGAGCGCAAATCAATAATCATCACATCCCAGTATCCGCCCTCGGCATGGTACGACATGGTGGGGGATCCGACTGTGGCTGACGCTATCCTTGACCGCATAGTCCACTCCGCCCATACCATCGAACTCTCCGGAGAAAGCATGCGAAAACTCAAGGCTAAAAAGTAAGCCGGATATAAAATCGACAATATTAAATTGACCCCCGCCGCCAGGACTTTTCAGGGGTCAATCTTATTTTGACGAGGGGGTCAATTTTTTCCCGCCGACAGGGGGCAATCTGCACCGACTTTTCCATCAGATCATGTGGCGCTCGGCGCACACATCAAGGAGCGGTTTGTATTCGGAAACGACACCGGGCATTTCCTGTTCCTGTATGGCGTTCACCTCAAATATCAGTTTTAGCCTATGAGGTACACAAAGAATAATATAAAGAATATCCCGCTGGCGGAGTTCTTGGCGGCTCTCGGCGAAAAGCCGGTCAAGTCCTTCGATGACATGAAGCTCTATTATGCACCGCAACGCGACGACCCGGAGCCGATGCTGGTAGTTGATACCAAAACAAACCGATGGTATGACCACGCCACTGACCAAAGCGGCGACATCATCGACCTTGCAGCCCTAAAGATGAGAGCCGTCGGAAATGGAAAGAATTGATTCGTTACATACTGGAAAAGTCGGTGCAGATTGCCCCCTGTCGGCGGGAAAAAATTGACCCCCTCGTCAAAATAAGATTGACCCCTGAAAAGTCCTGGCGGCGGGGGTCAATTTAATATTGTCGATTTTATATCCGGCTTACTTTTTAGCCTTGAGTTTTCGCATGCTTTCTCCGGAGAGTTCGATGGTATGGGCGGAGTGGACTATGCGGTCAAGGATAGCGTCAGCCACAGTCGGATCCCCCACCATGTCGTACCATGCCGAGGGCGGATACTGGGATGTGATGATTATTGATTTGCGCTCGTGCCGGTCTTCGATTATGTCCAGCAGTATGGGACGTTCCTTTGCGTCAAGAGGGACAAGGAACAGGTCGTCAAGAATCAGAAGCTGACAGCGTTCGATTTTCTTGAGTTCGGCTTCAAGGCAGTTTCTGACTTTTGCCACCTTCAGGGCGCCGAGAAGTTTTGCGGCATTGCCGTACAGGGTGCGTATGCCGCGCTTGCAGGCCTCATGTCCCAGAGCGCATGCCAGGAAGCTCTTGCCGGTTCCTGCCGAACCTGTGATGAAGAGATTAGTACCCTGGCGCACGAAGTCGAGAGTGGCGAGCCGTTCCATCTGGTTACGGTCGAGGCCCCGGCTGACGGTGTAGTCGATTTCTTCCATATAGGCCTTGTAGCGGAATGACGCATTTCGGGTCAGACGTGCAATGGCGGCCTGAGCGCGCCAGTCCCATTCCCGAGCGAGCAGCATCGAGAGGAAGGAGTCCGGAGTCATCGACTGTGCTGTGGTGCCGGCGATGCTTTCGCGGAAGGCTTCGGCCATGCCGTGCATTTTCATTCGGTTCATCAGATCGAGCGAGATCTGGTTCTGGTCCTGTACTGCGGATACAGGGGCGGTTTTATTGTCTGTTTCCATTGTTGTCTTTTTTATTGTTGTTTGAGTTCCGGGCCAGGAAGTATTCACGGCCACGTATATTTTTGTGTATCAGAGAAGGAACGGGGTCCTGCGGCCGGGAGATGCTGCCGTTTTCATCCGGCAGGAAGTCTGCGTCCTCACCCAGTTCGAGCACCCGGCGCAATGCCTGGTAACCGTATTCCGCCTTCATTCCGGCACAGGCGCAGGCCGCGATGAGACGGTCGGCCCCATACTTCTTTTCAAGGGTGATTATCCCACGGCATGAGCTGAAGGACTTCGGCGGATACTGTAGGTGTCTGTCTACTTCCCGGAGATAGTCGAGCACGATGTTGTCGATCTGTCCGGCGCGTACGAACAGTTCCTCAAGGTCCTTGTCGTAAGCCCCGTAATGGCCCGGCAGGTTGTGCTCCCGTTTCCATGAGTAGGCATAGGGGATGTCGCAGCGGTCGTGAACCGCCACAAGATTATATCTCCACGGTGTCGGCGTCATAGAGAATGACCACACGTTTGCCGACATGTTCTCTGGGTACGCTGTAGTGATGCTTGGAAAGCGACACATAGCAGTTCTTTCCGACAGTCATCAGCTTGCGTTCCTTCACAGTGAAGCTCCGCTCGGGCAGCGGACGCAGCTGGTCTTTCTCCATACGGTTGAACATCTGCACTCGTGAGACGTTCCGCCCGGCCATTGTCTTTTCGTTGAAATCGAGCAACGAGATATGGATGGCGGTGTTAAGCTCGTCAAGGCTGCCGAACGTCATTCCCTCGATATCGGCATAGACGGATTTGTAAAGCAGTTTCACGGCATTCTCCACCAGGGCCTTGTCCTTGGGGTGCCGGACACGTGCCGGATATACCGCACATCCGTAATGCTCGGCAAATGCGGCGAACACTTCATTGATCACCGGCTCGTTGCGGTCGCTTCTGCTTACGGCCGCCTTGAGATTGTCCGGCACTATCGCGGCAGGAACGCCGCCGAAGTATTGCATGGCGCCCTCACATCCTTTGATGAGGTCTTCCTTGCGCTGGGACCATGCGGCCTCACAGTAAGTGTAATGACTGAAAGGCAGTATCGCGACGAACACCTCTGCTTTTTTAGTCTCGCCCGTCATGCAGTCGACCACCTCAAGGCGGTCTCCGGCAAAGTCGATGTACATCTGGTCTCCGGCATAATGCTCCACATGTCCGACCACCTTGCTTTGATGCAGGTACTGACGGAGAGCCTGCTTGAACATCGTCAGTCCATAGCCGTCAGGATAAGCAGCATGATACCGCTCGTACAGCCGTGCCTTGGACATACCCTTGCGTGTCAGCTGTTTTGCATACTCGGGAAGAAGTGCTTCAAGCTCCGTCTCACGCTCTGAAGGTTTGCTGTGTCGCACCTTCTCCTGCCCAAGCTCCTGCCGGAGTTGTTCTTCCGTCATTGCAAGAAGCTTTTCCATGGACTTGCCGCTCGACTGAAACAGACGCACATATTTGCGCGTGCTGTTGCGGGATATATGGAAAACCGCGGCAATTTCCTTTAATCCCATCCCCGACTGGTAACATCGAAGGATATTTTTTAATTTTGTAACCATAAATTTGTAATTTTAGATTTACCCCCGCCGTGCCAGGACTTGGATTTCTAAAACTACAAAAAAATCCCTTGCGGAGTATTCCGACAGGGGTCATTTTTATTTCGTCGCCGAGGGTCAATCTTATTTCGACGAAAAGGGTCACATTTTCCCGCCGACAGGGGTCAATCTGCACCGACTTTTCCACCATCGGCTTTCTTGAACCTGCAATTGAAATACGGATAAGAGAATATGCCGTCACGGGCATCTATCTGTATGGAACGCACACGGTGAAAACCTATCATATCTTCCGGTGTAATCGGATATGTCTTTGCGTTCAGCAGTTTTTCCACCATGTTTTTCTCTGCGTAGCCGTATGATTTTGGGGTTAGGATTGAGAGAGCTTCCCATGCTATATTCCGGTCACGAGCCAGCACACCATAATCTGATGGAAGTATGATACCTTCAAGTTTTGGGTTAAGATTTTCCGGCATTACAGGCTTTTCTTTAACAAGCTCGGCATTGCCGTTGAAATACCAATCATCGCCATGACTGCCCATTTCAAGTTTTCCGACGAGTCTATTGTCAGACTCGATTTTGAAGCGTCCCTCGAACGGACTTCCTATATCGGCAGACTTTATTATAAGTGAATCAGGAGTGAGGCTTGTTGAGAAATCCACCCAGCCGTAGGTGCGGAGAATACCGCAATATCCCACATACAACTGCTTATCATTGTCAATGCAGAGATTGACCATCAAATCCTTCGGGCCTTTCCAAGCTCCTGTGAGATTGTCGGTGTCGGCAAATGCGGTTAGGAAGCCGCTAATGGCGATTAGTGTCGCGATATATTTTTTACTACTCATAAGCTATTTTTGTTTAGCCGCTCTTTCAGCTTGGTGTTGCGTTTGGAAACGGTATTTTGTTTTATGGCGTATGCGAGGGCTTTGGTGGTGCCTACGAGTACGCATATTTTCTTGGCGCGGGTTATGCCGGTGTAGATGAGGTTGCGCTGGAGCATAACGAAGTGTTTCATCGTCACAGGCATCACCACAACCGGAAACTCCGAGCCTTGGCTCTTGTGAATTGTGACGGCGTATGCTAATACAATCTCGTCAAGTTCGGTTATGTCGTATTCTACAAGGCGGCTGTCGAATGTGACGGTCAGAGTCCGTTCGTTGGCATCAACAGCGGTGATATAGCCGATGTCACCGTTGAATACATTCTTGTCATAGTTGTTGCGAATCTGCATCACCTTGTCGCCCTGACGGAAGGTGTAACCGCCACGAGCCAATGACGGACCCGTAGGATTTAGGGCGTTTTGCAGTTCGATGTTGAGGTTGCCGGCTCCGACCGTGCCACGTTGCATCGGTGTCAGTACCTGTATCTCTTTTGGCGGATAGCCATATTTCTTCGGCAGACGGTCGCGCACAAGTCCGATGATGAGTTTGACCATTTCATCGGCATCCTCCTGATTTATGAAGAAGAAATCGGTGTTAAGACCATTCTTGATGTTAGGGAAATGCCCGGCGTTTATGGCGTGGGCATTCATCACAATCCGGCTCGACTGTGCCTGACGGAAGATGCGGGTCAGCCGTACCACCGGAATCTGTTGTGAGTCGATGATGTCACGAAGCACATTGCCCGCTCCGACACTCGGCAACTGGTCGATGTCGCCCACGAGTATCAGGCGCATATTTGATGGGATAGCCTTCATCAGATTGTAAAACAGCAGGATGTCAATCATCGAACATTCATCCACAATCAGAGCGTCACCCTCCAGCGGGTTCTCGTCATTACGTTTGTATCCGTCCATCGGATTGTATTCCAGCAGACGGTGTATCGTCTTGGCTTCCATGCCGGTGGCTTCGGTCATCCGTTTGGCGGCGCGACCTGTGGGAGCGGCGAGAAGAATACTCATGTGCCGGGCTTTGAACGCGGCGATTATGCCTTGTGTGGTGGTCGTCTTGCCTGTGCCGGGCCCGCCTGTCAGCACCATGACTTTTGAGTCGAGTGCCTTCTGAATTGCCGCCTGTTGTACTTCGTCATAGACTATGCCACCGGATTTTACGCCATATTCGGCTTCCGGTTCTGCGGCAATATCGGAATTGAAGAGGGATGTGTCGGCGAGTAGCGACTGTAACCGCTTTGCCGAACCGTTCTCGGCATGATAGAACGGAGGGAGATAAATCACATCGTTGTCGGCGATAACATCCTTGGTCTCTATCATTGTGGTGAGAGCCTGACGCACGGGTGCTTCCTCAGCATCCAACAGTTTGGTGGCGGCTTCGACCAACTGATCAGGCTCGGCATAGACGTGACCATCCTCGGCGAGTTCATTGAGGGCGTAAAGTATTCCGCTACGACAACGGCGAGGATAGTTCTTCTCATAGCCCATCTTCGAGGCTATGCTGTCGGCTGTCTTGAAACCGATGCCCCAGATGTCATCGGCAAGCTGATACGGATTCTCTTTGACCTTGGCAATCGACTCCTTTTCATACTTGCGGTAGATCTTGTTCATACTTGCGGTAGATCTTGGCGGCAAAGGCGGTGCTTACGCCATACCCTTGCAGGAACACCATAACCTCCTTGATGTCTTTCTGCTTTTCCCAGCTATCACGGATTTTCTCCATCCGTTTCTTGCCGAGACGTGGCACTTCAAGCAACCGCTCTATGTCGTTTTCAATAACGTCGATTGTCTCCAGACCGAATCTACTGACAATAGCCTTGGCGTATGCCGGGCCGATACCCTTGACCAGCCCGCTGCCGAGATACTTCTCAATGCCATAAAGAGTGGCGGGCATTACCTCGCCCCATGACTGCGCCACAAATTGCTGTCCATATTTTGGGTCAACGCGCCAGTCACCGTCAACAAGAAGAACACTTCCAACGGGTACGTCGAGCAACGAGCCGGTCAGGGTCACGAGATTGTCATACCCCTTGACCTTGACTTTCATCACCGACCAGCCGTTTTTCTCATTCTGGTAAGTGATATGCTCGACGACACACCGGAGTTTAATCATTTAGATTCACGATATTTTATTGCTATTGCGATGGATGCTATCCAGATTAGTGCCACTATTGGAACTACCCATGCACCAATCGCAACTTTGAAAATCGAAGCGATTATCCAATATGTGAAAAGACAAAAATCAATCGAATTGAGTATCTTGTACCCGTGTGGAGCCATTGGAGTCAGATAGCGTTTAGCCCAGATGACATATATGAATCATACCAACCAAGCAATAAAAACAATGGCAACAGCTAAAATTGCTGCCACACTGACAAATGCGAGACCGCAATGGTCTCCTTGATTGCAGGTTACAGCGACTCCTGTAGCGGCAATAAGTCCGCAAATCACAGTTATCTGAGCCATTTGAGTCCAGATATTACGGGTTACGTTGGTTCTCTTTATTCGGTTGAGCAGTCCCATATTTCAGTCCCAGTCATTAAGGTTGGCGATAAAGTCGTCAACCGATGATTCATCAAATAGTTCGGGGAGGTCGCCGGTGTTGATGTGGTAGTCGTAATCGACCATCATATCATCAACTGTATTTTCTCCATAGTCTTCAAATTCTTCTTCCATAGATAATCAACAAAATTCTGTAATCAAGTGGCGTATGGCAGACCACGGATGTATGAATATCATTCGTGGGCCGACATATTTCATCACTGCACGTATCTTTTCACGGTTAGCCGTGGAATAACAGTGAATCTCGCATTTACGGCAACTTGACTTGCCGTTGCCTTTGGGGCAATAGTCAAGACGCCTATGGGCATAGTTCAAGAGGTCAAGGCAGTCATCACATAGAATATTATCATTGTGAGCATGATGCCTATGGCAATAGATGGCAATCATCTGTCTAACCACCAGTTTCTCCCGTTCTATGCGATTCATAAATTATTTCAGTCCGGAAACCTCGTTTTTGAATACGTTTGCGGGTTTGAAAGCCGGAATATTGTGAGCAGGGATAACGAGTGTAGTGTTCTTGCTGATGTTGCGGGCGGTCTTCTCGGCTCTCTGTTTCACAACGAATGAACCAAAACCACGGAGATATACATTTTCGCCGTGTGCGAGGCTGTCCTTCACAACCGTCATGAACTGTTCGATAACGGTAACAACCGCAGCCTTGTCGATGCCGGTTGTCTTTGCGATTTGCAATGAGTCCGAGTGCTTCGCACCGCGCACCGGGTTGTTCCCGATGGTCACCTGCTTCGCGGTCGCCGACATGCGCTCTCGGCTCATGCGCGAATATATTTCACTCGCTATTTCTGCTTTTGTCATTTTCTTGTAGTTATTTGAATTTGATACGTTTTCGTAATGCAAAGTTACTAAAAATCGGACAATTTTAGTTAATTTTGTAGTCTCAAATCATTCAAAATAAAAGGCTACAAATACATTTATCACAAACGTAACCAAGCGACCATAAGGAATAATAATTATCTTGAATTAAAAGATGATGATTAAGAACATAATATTTGATTTCGATGGCACTCTTGTAGATACAGCACCGGTCATTCTTGCAACCATGTTTGCAACATTCAAAGAACTTGATTTGCCGGCTCCTTCACGCGAAGAATGCAAATCGACTATCGGGCTAAGATTACATGAAATTCCGTCAAAACTGTTTCCTAATAGAGCGGGTCTTGGCGAGATATACACTAAGACATACCAACGCCTCTTCAAGACGTATAATACCCCGGGGTCAATTATTGCATTTGAAGGAGTGCCCGAAACGCTGACGGAATTGAAAGACAGCGGATATAATTTGGCAATTGCGAGTAGCCGACACAGGTTCTCGCTTGAAGAAATAGTCAACAGTTTGAAAATGTCGACTCTGTTTGACATGATTATTGGTGGTGACAACGTCAAGAACGGAAAACCATCCCCCGAACCAGTTCTCACTATTTCCAACCTAATGGGGTGGCAAGCCAACGAGACTCTCGTTGTTGGCGATGCCGGCGTAGACATCCTTATGGGTAAGTCAGCAGGGTGCAAGACTACAGGTGTGACATACGGAAATGGAACTATAGCCGAACTGCAAAATGCAGGTGCTGACTACATTATTGGCTCATTCGCTAATCTTAAAAATATTCTCTGATTGATGGAAAAGAAATCATGTGGTTGAAATAATATCTTTGTTTCGCTCAAAATACATGCTGAACTGCATTAAATGTGGCTGGTATGTGGATGCCTCGGTCTGCTTTGAGTCGTGTATCCACAACGATATTGATATATTTATCAAACACATGGACAAAGAGCACAACATTAGGTTGCTGATAGATAATGAAGGTTCTGAAATATTTCGGTTTCATCACGCATAAATGGGTGGCACTCATGCCACCCATTTATGCGACCTGCGTCTATAATCCATAACATCACTTGTCTGAAAAAACAGGGATATAACTAAATAGTTTAGTTTGTTACAAGCTTCAGGCCTATTATGGATGCAATCAACGTGAAGATGAAGAATAGTCGTATCGGAGTAGCGGGTTCTTTGAAAAAAACTATCCCCATGATGACTGTGCCTACTGCACCAATACCGGTCCAAACAGCATAGGCTGTACCTATAGGCAATGTCTGGACAGCTTTGGCCAACAGATACATACTGAGAACCGTTGACAAAAGGAAACCTGCACCCCAACAATAATATTCAGTGCCAACAGATGTTTTGGTCTTGCCTAAGCAAAACGCGAGACTGACTTCAAACAGTCCTGCAAGAAGTAAAAAAATCCAGTTCATATGATAAATTATATACGATTTTAATTTGGGGCCTGTTAATTCCAATTCCGAGTGCAAAATTACCAAGAATGCGTCGGACTATATTTTACATTTGATAAATAATAACCACGTGCTGAATTATTTGTAATTTTGCAATCTCGTTACTATGGATATAAAAGAGATAATAGATTGCAGATATAAACTGCCTGAGAGTTCATTGACCAAAATATGTGAGTCAATGGAAAGAGTCTGTTACCCCAAAGGATATAATGTTCTTGAAATAGGCAAGATAGAACGTGATGTGTTTTTCATAGCAAAAGGCATTGTTAGAGCATATACTCTTGTCGATGGCAAGGAGGTTACTTTCTGGATTGGAGAGGAAGGTGCTACTATTGTATCTATGATGGGCTATGTAAGAGACCAACCCGGCTACGAAACAATGGAACTCATGGAAGATTCGGAACTCTACGTTATAAAGAGAGAAGTATTGCTACGCCTTTTCAAGGAGGATATTAATATAGCGAACTGGGGACGTAGATTTGCTGAAACTGAACTTCTTGATGCTGAAATGCGTGTTATTACCTTACTTCTTTCAACAGCGACCGAACGTTATCAGGACTTTCTTGATACTCAACCTAATTTATTACAACGAATGCCATTGGGATGTATTGCATCGTATCTCGGCATAACACAGGTTAGTTTAAGCAGAATAAGGGCGGCGATTGCCAAGGATAACGGTTAACTCACAATTTTAATCATTTTCCTTGGTAGCTTATGATAAGGACTTTTGATGCAGTTCCCTAAATTACAATCAGCTTCAGTTCCTGCGTAAGTCGGAATGCTCGTTGACTGTCGAGATCTGCCCACCTTGAGGTTATCCTAGGCGGATTTACTCGCGTATGTGCAAAAATTGAGTAGTCAATCGTGTCAATGATTTGTTTGCCGTCATTGTCAAGTTCGCGCACATCGGCCCATGTAGGAGAGCCGAAAGGCGCTTCACCTCCTCGGTAAGAGGGTACATATCTGAGTAGCTTTACAGCTTCTGACGGGTCAGTGTCAAGATTCTTGATTGAGTCGTTCAATGTTTTAACAAGAGTCGGAACATCATCGGACACTCCTGCATCTTTGACCCAATCAACCAATACCGGACTGTGGCTGAAGAAAACGGTCTTGCCACTGACTATGCGTGTCGTTGCGATAGTCATTCTTGGCAACATTTCGGTCAGTAATGACCTGATTGTCCGGGTATTTTTTTCATCATACCGCACTTTCTTCCCAAAATCAGCAAAATAGTTGAGGTCATGATTACCCATCAGAAGATGTACATTATCATGGCTCTTTACATAGTCAAAAAGTTCCCGAAGATTTGCAAGAGACTCCTCATTTGTGATTCCTTCAGCCGGATAGGGATCGTGGTAATCTCCGAGAAAAATTGTATCCGCATCAGGATATAGTTCAACGGCACGGCGCCAGAACTGACGTCCGTGAATATCAGGCATGACGATTATATCATTGTTATAGTCCATAACTCAGTATATTTATCAATATAACAAATCAGAGCAAATACACGTCTCGAAATTCTGTTTGCAAATTTACGAAATGTATCTCAATTTTAGTAACTTTGCGGGGCCTTAGACCCTTATATTCCGCTCATCAATTACTATTTCGAGGGCATGGTAAAGTCTTATGAGGCTCGCGTGGCTAAACCGGATAAGAAAATCTTAGATATAGCTGCCAAAGAGTTCGGCATAAATCCGGAGAAAACATTATTCATTGATGACTCTCCTTATAACATAGCGGTTGCCAAGGAATTGGGATGGCAGGGTGTAGAGGTCAAGCCCGGCAGCGATTCGCTTGTCAAAATTATTGAGGATTATATCAGTTTACAATACTAAAACACATAGCACCAAACGCCGCCTTTTGGCGGCCAAAATTTTTGGCAAAAATGAGCGGGCGACTTCATCACGAGGACGTCCGCTCTGACTATGAAATCTATTGTTATGCTGTAATTCGCTCTTTGATTAGGTGTGTGTTGGCGTTGATGAGTCTGATTATCCGGTCGTGGTATTCGGTGTTCTGATTGCAGACTCCTCTTGACTGAACCACCTTTAGGGTTCTGAGGTCAACCTCAATGGTCTCGATTATTCTGCCGTCTATCCTCGCTGAGAAGATAAGGCTGTCCTCACGCTGGTCATAGGCTGCGCTAAACAGACATATATGCTGACTTTCAGCCTCCTGTCGGTATTCCTCAACGCTTTCCAATACCTTGACCTCAATCTCTCCGTCGTTGATACGGATGCCGAAGAACTTTTCTTTCTGCTCTTTGAAACTCGCTTCCCTCTCTTGGGCTTTGCGGATGTCCTCGGCTTTCTTCTCCTTCTCTTGGATGGTTTGGAGTTTTCTCACATATCGGTCGTGTTCCTCTTGGAGATTGGCGGGGCAGACATACTTGGGGATTGTATGTCTCTGCCACAACGCTCCAACATCTTGATGTGTGTCTATCCACATCTGCGAGTTATTGACCTTGTAGCCATTGCGGTTGGCTATTTTGATAGAGTTCCAATAGTCCTCGATGTCAACCTTGTTGATAGGTCTATAACATAAGTATCGGAGTAATTCTATCTCGTTGGCTTTCATCAGAGTCTCGGCTTTGGGGTTGGTCAGCAATTCTTGGAAGAGTGTCACGGGGTGGATATGGTGGCAACTGCCTTTGAATCCGTTGCGCTTGATGGTGTCAGTTACCTTGATGCGAGGGTAAACCCATTCATCGGATATGTGTCGGAAAGCATCGTTATCACGCCTTATCTCCAATGGAGAGCCAAAGGCGAAACTGTCTATGTAGTATCCCAAAGTTCCCTGCAATCCCACTACGGTGGTATTGCCCTTGCAGTCAATCCAGTAACTGCCGATTTCAAGAAAGGCTGGCTTTGCCTTCAATCCTTTGCGCATTTCAACTATCATCAGGAACATGCGGATTACCTGATAGCCTTCAATGGTAGTGATTACGTTGAAATAGGACTTGTCGCGGATTACACGCTCTTTGGTGTCCTTGATTTCAAGTTGTGTGCCACATTCGGGACATAGGCACATTCCGTTACGACTCTCCAACCACTCGTGACCGCATTTCATACAGGTACACATTCCGGATTTAAGGCGGTATCCGTAGTGATTGATTGTTGAGTTGAGAGCCCAATTCATTTGTGGAGTGGTGAGCGGGCGAAGTCGCCCACTCAAATCCACTATATGCTGTTGTTTTTTGTTACGGGGTTTCATTGTCTTGGGGTGTTTAGAGTTCATCAAAAAGGTTGGGGATAGTGTCTATCTCTGCTCCGGCTTTGGGAGCGGTGGCGGTCGGCTTTGGTTGTGCCTTCGGCTGGGATTGTCTGCGGAGTTCCCGGAGTTGTTCCTGCTTGAACTGCTCCATAGCCTGCTCTTTGAGAGCCACCTTATCCTCATCGGTGAGTTCCGGCCTGGATACCACGATGTTGCAGTTGATAGGACTTCCGCCATCCTCGATGTTCGACTCATCAAAGTAGTCCACGAGGATATTTTCTACAGTTTTGTCATCTACTACGCACAGACCGCTCTTTTGGATAGTTCTGCAAAGGTGATTTACTGCGCCTTCCATGTTCTTGTTCGGTTGAGCCATCTTGATAGCGAAGGTGGGTTCTGCGATGCAACGCTCTTGGAGCATCTGCTGCATAACTGCGATTGCAGCGTTGTTGGATTTCATTGAGTTTGCCATATCAGTATTGTATTAAAGTGTGAATAACCAATAGATTATCAGTATTGCGGTTATGAGGGATATAACCCAGCCCGCACCTCGGATTACAGGTCTGACTATCGCCCACACCAGAGTTCCGATTATTGCTCCGATGATGATTGCCACCACCTTTGCGGTGAGTTTTAATGGCTTCGCCACCGCGTACCAGCCTACGGCTGACATACGCTTTAAGCTCACTCGTGAGGACTTTGTCGTTGCAACCCTTTTTATTTGGTTGAACCTGAGGCTTTGAGCTTCGCTTTGACCTTTTATGTGGCTGTTTGTTTTACGGCGATTGTTTATTTTTGGAGCCGTGAATCTTTCAGATTTCATCGTTGCGACTTTTTTTATTTGTATATCACCATCGGTTTTCGCTTGCTTGACACCTACAAGGCGTGTGGTGAACTGAGGGGATGTTCGCCTTTGGCGGAAAAATACAAGCCGACCGACGGGAGGTCTGGAGATTTTTCAGTCAAAAGGCAAAAGGCAAAAGAATATCCCCGGCACCACACGTTCCCCAATGGCAAGCAAGTTGAAAATCGTTGTTGATTAGACAATAACGGGAGCCACGACTCCGGCACGGTGAAAACATACTGTCACATAATTGCTCTGATTTCAGATTTTTTGAGTAATTTTGCAGCGTGATTCACATAGAGTCACGATGTTTATGTCAGAAAACTATTATCACATTATCCTGAATTGCCCCGTTGTTAGAAACTGGGGATTTCTTGAAAACTGGAAAAGCACGGCTTCAATTTCCAGTCATTCGGCGATTTGATGAATTGCCCATGACAGCCATAGCCATGAGGCTGTAAAACAATCCCAACACATAATTTTATTTCATAAAAACTGTATGAACAATCTTCGATTGCTCACAGGACTGTTGTCAGTAGTCCTGTCGAGCGGCGGGGTGTGTGCTTATGGCCAGTCGGTTGTGACTCTTGAAGAAATTTTCGAGAGTGCCGAAACCAACAGCGCACAGTTGCGCCCGTCATTTACAGCGCAGACCGAGGCCGAGCGAGAAATCAGAGTTGCCCGCGCAGGTCGTCTGCCCGACATCAACGCATCGCTGTCACTAAGCTATATTGGCGACGGTTTCACAACTAAACGCAATTTCAGTGACTATCAGAAAGCCCCGATTCCGCATCTCGGCACAGGGCTGTCTCTAAACATTTCACAACCCGTTTACACCGGCGGAGCGGTGACAAGTGCCATAGAACTTGCCGAACTGAAATCCACTGCAGCAAGGTTCGCGACAGACCTGCAACGCGACAATATCCGTTTCCAACTGACAGGATTTTATCTCGACATCTACAAGTACAATAATCTGAGGGCGGTGGTGGAAAGCAATATTGCCGCAGCCCAAAAGGTGCTTCAGGAGATGAGGGCGAGATACGAGCAGGGCACGGCATTGCAGAATGACATTACCCGATATGAGTTGCTCGTTTCAAATCTTGAATTGCAACTGGTAAAAATCAACAATACAATCGAAATTCTCAATACCAATCTTGTCACGACATCAGGACTCCCGGACGGAACAGTGATAGTTCCCGATAGTATGATATTGGTGCGATCCCTGCCGAAAAACGGGGCTGAATGGTGGCAGGCCGAGGCAGAAGCAAACTCCCCGTCTCTTAGCCTCGCACGTTCAGGTGTTGACATAAGCCGTAAGGCGGAGTCGCTTGTGCGCTCGGAGCGTCTGCCTAAGATAGGGCTACAAGCCGGATGGAGCATGGATGGCCCTATACTTGTGGAGGTACCCCCAATTAACCGCAATCTAAGTTACTGGTATGTCGGGATAGGCGTAAGCTATAACATCTCATCTCTCTACAAAAGCAATAGGTCGCTTTCCAAAAGCCGTGCCGCCACACAAAGAGCCTTAGAACAGTTGGATGCGACACGCGAGAATGTGACGTTAGCGGTCAATGCTGACCATGTCCATTACCTCGAAGCATACGAGGAGCTTAAAACACAGCAGAAAAGTGTGGAACTCGCCGAAAGGAACTACCGCACAACATCGACCCGCTATTCCGCTGATATGGCACTTATCACAGATATGCTCGATGCGGCAAATGCAAAACTTGATGCGGAGCAACGGCTCGTAAACGCCCGCATCAACATAATTTACTATTATTACAAACTCTTGTTCTCAACCGGAAAGATATGAAACACCGTAGCAAAAAGATACTCTCCTATATCGTCACAATAGCAGTAATCACCATAGCCGCAATCTGGGTAGGGGGTAAGTTTATCTATCTCGGGGATGTCGAGTTTACCGACAATGCCCAAGTGCGTCAACAGATAGTCCCTGTCAACAGCCGTGTGCAGGGATATATCAAGGAAATCCGTTTCAACGAGTATGAGCCCGTGAAAAAGGGTGACACACTCGTCATAATCGACGATGCGGATATGCGCCTTAACGTAGCCCGCGCCCGTGCGGATTATCAGAACGCCCTTGCCGGACATGATGTAGCCGACCGATCGGTCACTTCCGCTTCAGCGAATGTGGCTGTAAGCGAGGCTTCCATCGCAGAGGCAAAGGTGCTTATGGAAATGGCTGCCACAGACCTTGCCCGTTATGAGAAGCTGTTGGCACAGGATGCCGTCACACGTCAGCAATATGACGGGGCAAAGACGGATTATGAGGCGAAAAAAGCCCGCTATGAAATGCTGTCGCGCCAGCGCTCGGCAACCTCGGCTGTTGTGGATATTAACCGTCAGCGTATATCCCAGTCGGAAGCCGGTATTGAGTTGGCAAAAGCATTGCTTGAAACAGCGGAGCTTAATCTCAGCTATACTGCCATTACCGCTCCGTGCGACGGCTACACTTCACGAAAAGAAATACAGGTCGGTCAACTCGTACAGCCCGGTCAGACACTGCTTGACGTTGTTGATTCTCAGGATATATGGGTGACAGCCAATTATAAGGAAACTCAGCTTCATCACATTGCGCCGGGCTGCGATGTCGAGATAAAGGTAGATGCAATTCCGGGAGTTGTGTTCAACGGCAAGGTCAAGTCCATATCAACTGCCACGGGTGCGTCTCTGTCACTTTTGCCGCAGGACAATTCAGCGGGAAATTTCGTAAAAGTGCGTCAGCGTGTGCCGGTAAGAATTGAATTCAGTGCCGACAACAAACCGGAGGAAATGGCAAAACTGCGTGCTGGAATGAATGTGGAATGTAGCGTGAAGTATTGACATGGCAGACTGGCACGCTCCGCAGGGCCCGTTTGACATACCGGATGTCCCTTACTATATTCCCCGACGGTTAAAACCGTATCTGTTCATATTCTTTGTCCTGATCGTGCAGTTCTCAGGCGGTGTCTATCTCGCCGCCGCCTCTGATATGGTTGGGACAACCGGGTTGATGCAGGAAGATATTCTGATGGCGGGATATGCCTCGCTCATAGGGCTGGCTATTAACTTTGCCGTTATGTTCCGCATAAAGTTCAGGTTCTCGGCTCGGATACAGTTGCTTGTATCCGGCATCGTCCTGATTGCCGCAAATCTGATATGCGCCCATACAACCAATGTTCCGCTTTTGGTGATTACCTGCTTCATAGCCGGATGGTTCAGGATGCAGGCTACTTTCGCCTGCAATTCCACTATTCAGCTTTGGCTGACGCCTGTCAGGGATATGGCGATATTCTTCTGCTATGTCTATATAATAGTTGACAGCGTTATCCAGCTCAGCGGAATAGCCACCATATACACGGCATTTTTCTCTCAATGGGAATACATGCACTGGATAATGATCGGACTGCTTGTCCTGATGATGATAATGGTGATGATACTTGTGAAACCTGTACGCGGACCGATGTTCATACCGTTGCTCGGCATTGACTGGATCGGGGCAATACTTTGGGCAGGCTTTATGTTATGCTTCACTTTCATCTGCGTGTATGGCAACTATTTCGACTGGTGGGAGGCCGTTGAAATCCGGGGAGCTGCGCTCCTTGGGCTCGCCTGTCTTGGCATAAATCTCTGGCGGGCTTCGTTTCTCCATCATCCCTACATCTCATTTCAGGCAATGAAAAACAGGAATGTGATCCGCGCCACCGGAATATATCTCGTGTTTTTCACACTCATAGCCACTGAACACGTCTTTGAACACAGCTATGCAGCAAATATTCTCGGTTTTGACGAGATAAACCTCATAGACCTGAACTGGTATGTATTCGCCGGTATTGTTGCCGGATGTGCCTTTACCTACCTCACATTCGCTTTGCGCAAATGGCGCTACAAGGCCATGACAGTCATTGCTTTTGCCCTGGCGATTGTATATCTCGCGTACTTCTATTTCTTCATAGACTACGGGGTTGAGAAAGAGATGCTCTTCATCCCGCTCTTTTTCCGTGGTGCGGCGGCCGTGATAATATCAATCGTATTCCTGACCTCAATAGTGCAGAGCGGATTACCTTTTCAGGTATTCCCTCAGGCTCTTACAATCAACGGCTTCACAGGTGCTGTAATGGGAGCGACCTTTGGCCCCGCGATAATCGGAGAAATCCTGCGTCACACTATGGCAAAAAATGCAGCCTTGCTTGGAGCCAACATTTCAGGAACAAATCCCGACATAGCATTTGCCACGCTTGGACAGCTATATGGAATGGTACAGACACAGGCTTTAGTCGTTTCCATGAAAGAGATTTACGGCTGGCTGCTTATCGTTGCCCTCGCATCGCTCACCGTAATACTCGTAAGTTACAGTTCGGTACGACCATTCGCAATCTTTCCGAAATGGAGCACAATACGCCGTATAATCAAGCACATGGTGAGAACCACTTCGAAATCATCTGTTGAAAAGAGAAAGTGTATGTCCAGTCCCGGAAAGGCGAGACAGTGATATGCCGTCAACGTAGGAAGGCGGCATATCACTGTCTCGGCTCGTGGACTGCTGTCATTTGTGAAGAGTGGCATAGCCCAGAATGGAATTTCTCAGGAGGTCGGCGTAATGCACACGGATGATTGGCAATGGAACGGAAAGGTGAAAGCAGCGTCTCCGATGCTAACTTCCGAGCCATTGACAATCATCGGTGTGTGCCGACCTATATCGGATGAAAGCGGTGTGAGGTAGAGCAGCCAACGGCAAACGCCTTACACGGCATTCATCCAAACAAAAACAATAAGGTCTGGCTATGCCTCTCGTAACAAAAAAACAGTAGAGACAACCTGAATTGAACCATTCGATTTGCTAATTACGACTAATTCCACTGAAAATATACCTGACAGTGTAAACTATATTAGTCAATCCCCTCAAATCTGTCAACGCTTTACAGGGATAGTCACCTCCGATGATACAAATCTTCGGTCTTCTGAACTGGAAACCGAACAAAACGGACTTGTTTCAACCTTTACCAAACGAAAATCGAATACTCCGATAGTGATATTTGAGAAATATTCTCATAAAATAAACCCTGTTTGAAATTTTATTGTTATCTTTGCAGTCGGAAGGGGCGTTCATGAGAATTGTCTCTGATAACATCGTTAAAGAACAAGTCAGATATGTTGGTAAATTTCACATTCAAGAATTTCAGGTCTTTCAAGGATGAAATGACACTGAGCATGGAGGCTGCTTCCATTCAGGAGCTGTCGGATGCCGTTGTAAAATCGTGTGGAGAAGAACTGCTTCCCGTCGCTGTGATGTATGGTGCCAACTCAAGCGGCAAGAGCAATGTGCTTAAGGCGCTAAAAGCTATGAGGGATGTTTTGCTTAATTCGGTCAGACTGAATCCCAAGGATAAACTTGAAGCCGATCCGTTTTCTCTGAATGAAACATCCGCATCGGAACCGACCTCGTTTGAGATTCAGTTCACCCTCAACGGCTCCAAGTTCCGCTATGGATTCGATTATACATCAGACGAAATCATTGACGAATGGCTCTATGAGAAACGTCCCGGAGAAAGGGAATTTGAACTATTTCTGCGGAGCGGCAATGAGTTTAAGATTTCAAAGTCCCGTTTTGCCGAAGGTATCGGCAAACAGGACGCCACACCTGCCAACCGATTGTTCGTTTCGTTGGTGGCACAACTCAACGGCAAAGTATCTCAGGCTATTCTCGACTGGTTTTCAAATATTGAATATATGTCAGGAATGGATGGAAAAGGGTACGCAGGGAAGACACTACGCACTATCTTCTATCAGGAAGACGGCAATGAAGAAATCATGAACCTGCTATATCAGACCCATTTGGGCTTCAGCGGACTTCAGGTCATCATGAATACCGGGGATGAAGAATCGGTCGATTCAAAGACCGTACACAACATTTTCGATGCAAACGGGAATGTTATCGGTCAAAAAGAGTTTCCGACTGACAAGATGGAGTCTGAGGGAACCAAGAAAATGATTGAGATTGCCGGCCCGCTTGTAGATGCAATAAGACTCGGAAAGATTCTTGTTGTCGATGAACTGGACGCAAAACTCCATCCTTTTCTGACTCGCAAGATAATCGGACTGTTTATGGACAAGGAGTTCAACAAAAATGGGGCCCAGCTTATTTTTGCGACTCATGATACAAATCTTCTGAATATCCAATATCTCCGTCGTGACCAAATCTGGTTTACCGAGAAAGACAAATCCGACTCGACAGAACTTTACTCTCTGGTAGAGTTCCGTGATGAATCCGGAAATAAGGTTCGCAACGACCGCAACATCGAGAAGGACTATATCAATGGTCGCTATGGTGCAATCCCTTTCATGAGCTAAGTTATGGGACAGCTTCCAAAATCAAGAATCGAACAGCTCAAGCGCGAAAAGCGGGAGGCCAAAGCTGCGAAGAAACGCAAGGTTGCCACTCGTGAAAAAATAGTGCGCTTTCTTGTGGTTTGCGAGGGTGAGCGTACCGAACCGAACTATTTCAGGGAACTTGTCAGGGACAGATATTCGGAAGTCCGTTCCGAGGAGATTATCGGAGAAGGACGCTCAACGTGTGTATTGGTCAAAAAGACCGAAGAGATCAGAGAACGACTGGAACGGCAGCGGCAACTGAAGTTTGATCGTGTTTGGGTAGTGTTTGACAAGGATGACTTCAACGATTTCAATGAAGCCATATCACTTGCCGAACGAAAAGGATATAAAGCCGGGTGGACAAATGAAGCCTTTGAACTGTGGTATCTCCTTCACTTCACCTTCCTTGATGCCGCTGTTTCCAGTGCCGATTACATCTCCAAACTCGAAACAGAAATCAGACGAAATGAGGATTATCAGGATTACAAATATCACAAAAACGACAAAGGGATATACGCATTGTTGCAGAGCATCGGAAATGAAGCGCTTGCAAAAAGACTAGCTGAAAAACTACGCCGATTCTTTGAGCACACACTCGACTATAAATCCCACAAGCCGTGTACTACGATAGACCTGCTTGTTGATGAACTTGAACATCCTGAAAACCTACTCAAAGATTGAGTCTGATATTATGACTGTCGGTATAAGAATCGTTAAAATGAATCCTCGAACTGATCAATTTGAAGTATTTCCCAAAGTCGATTATTTTTCAAGTTTGGAAAATAATCGACAATGGAACCAAAAGATAAACAGTTGTCCCATTTGCAGTTAGAGTTTTGGCTAAAACTCCCAAATAAAATTCTATTGATGGCTATTCCTGAAGTACGTAAAGAAATATCAGCAATACTTATAATACCAATCATATCATATTGAATAATAGGATAATAATAAACCTCTTAGCTCCGGTTGCAGTTGACATTTAAGAAATATTTTGTAATTTTGTCAACCAAAACGTAGCAATATGGATAAGGACACTTCAAATATATTCGGTCGCAGGCTCAATCAAGCGCGGCTGATTAAAGGAATAAGCATGGAAGAGCTGGGCCGGTCGGTTCAGCCCAGCGTGTCACGTCAGGCTATCAACAAATATGAAAAAGGTCAGACAATACCTGATAGCCTGATGCTGATTTCACTCGGCAAGGTTCTCGGTGTAAAGCCTGATTATTTCTTTCGTCCTTTTACTGTGGAAGTTGACAAGGTAATTTTCCGCAAGAGAAGAAAATTCTCAGAGAAGGATGTGTTATCTGTCAAGGAAAAAGCGCGCGAAGAGCTTGAACGGTACCTCGAAGCAGAACAACTCTCCGGAACTTCATCCTCCTTAAATTTTCCTCACGGGTATATCAGCAATGACAATGATGTGATAGCATTTGCCAATTCAATCAGACAAAAGCTCGGTTTAGGTATTGATGGCATATCTAATGTTATCGAAATATTGGAGGAAAATGGCATTAAGATTATCGAAGTGTCCGAGTCTGACTCATTCGGGGGATTGAGTGGATATGCGAATGATAATATCCCTTTGATTGTCATAAATTGCAATCTGATTCCCGAAAGGAAACGCTTCACTCTTCTTCACGAGTTTGGTCATCTTTTCATGATGTTTGGCACTGATGCTTCAAATAAAGTAATAGAGGATTCATGTAACACCTTTGCCAGAGAAATGCTTTTGCCGTCTGAGGTTCTCAAATTAAGACTCGGAAACAGCAGACATGATATATCATTGGCAGAACTGACCGACATTCAAAAACAATACGGCATTTCCATTGATTCTATAATGGAATCTTTGGTGCATAATGGAGTCATTACCGGGCGACGTTATGAAGGCTACCTTAAAAAGAAGAAGCTCTTCCCGGATTTCAAATCCTCGGTAGAGCGTTCGCTTGCGATTTCTGAAACGTCCGGACGTTTCGTAAGAATGGTATATCGTGCGCTTGCCGATGAGATAATTTCTTTCTCTAAAGCGGCTGCACTGCTGAATACTTCAGTGGATAACGTGAAGGCAAAACTGCAACTTGTCTGCACCAATGAAGATAATAGTTAATCATACGTAATGGGAACAACAATAGAAAATACAATATCAAAACTTGACGAGCATCGAAGCACGACTCCCTCAAAATGGAGGGAGAATGCAGAATGGCGTATGGCCAATAAATCGTGGATGAGATACTCGCAGAGAATCGCGATGATGATGCTTGACAAAATGGAAGAACTCGGACTGACGCAAAAGACACTTGCCGAACGAATGGATTGCTCCCAGCAGTATATCTCTCGTGTGCTGAAAGGGACAGAGAATCTTTCACTCGAAACAATCTCAAAGATTGAAAATGCTCTTCATCTGGAGATTCTTGAACCGGCTTTTGCACCTCGCTGAACATTTTAACACTCTGCATAAGAATGGTTAAAATGAACCCTCGAACTTGAAAGCCAGCGGAAAAAGTATTAACTTTGCAATACACTTAGAACCCTTACGGGGCATGCAGCGAGCGGCTGCGTGAGGATAAAGAAATTTAGGTTGCAAATTCGCTACACACGAATGTTAACCAATTGCAACTTGTTGATATAAGTGCATTTGACTGGCAAGGAACAAGTCCCTCCAGCTCCACAATATAGGTTCTAACCTCAACATATCGTAGGTTAGAACTTTTTTATTTGACTGATTTTCAATATAATTGGGCAAATAAAAAATTACTACTGACAATTATTCGTTACCAATTCATTTTCTGAAGAATACATTTGGTGTGTATTTATTTTAGTGCTATATTTGTAATGTTAATCATTGCATAATGGGAACTAAGATAAATAATATACGCAGGCAAACTCCTTCTGACGGAATTCTGCTTACATCATGGCTTGAGAAATCAGGATTAAGCAGAAGCGAAATTTCCGATTATACCGAATCGGGATGGCTTCAACGTGTCGCCACCGGAGTTTATACCTTTGTCGGTGATAATCCGACTGTTTACGGGATACTTGCTTCATATCAAAGTCAAGGTACTATTTCGTATCATATAGGAGCTGCCTCGGCATTGGAATTAAAAGGATTCTCTCATTATGTCGCTATGGGAAAACCTGCTGCTGTCATCTTCTCCCCGATAAGGCCGCGGCTTCCTAAATGGCTGAATTCGGCAGAACTTGATATGCGCATAGTAGAGGTTTCAACCAAAATTTTCGGAGAAGTAGGTGTCGAACAAATGGAATATAACGGTCGGCAATTAACATTGGCCGCACCCGAAAGAGCAATAATGGAATGTCTGTTGTTGTCGCCAACCCAATATAATCTGATGGATGTCTACTATTTAATGGAGATGCTCACTTCGCTTAGATCCGGTTTGGTTCAGCAACTCCTAGAGAATTGCACATCTGTAAAAGTAAAAAGAATGTTTTTATATATGGCTGAGAAAGCGGGACATCGTTGGTTCGTAAAACTTGACTTATCAAAGATTTCTCTTGGCTCCGGGACGAGGAGTTATTCAAAAGGGGGCGTGAAGAATGCCAAATATGATATTGTAATACCTAAAGAACTTGCCGACTATGAATGATGTGTATAAGAAGAAGGTGGAGCTTCTCCTAAGAATATTGCCGTTTGTTACGGATGAGGAGTGTTTCGCCATACATGGAGGAACCGCAATAAATCTGTTCGTGAAAAATCTTAACCGCCTTTCGGTAGACATTGATGTGACATATTTACCGCTAGAGGATAGAGCGACCAGTCTGAAGTATATTAATGAGGCGTTGATGAGAATTGCCGACAAAACCAAGCGAAGTTTTAGTGATATTAGAATCATACCTCGTCTTGATATTTGTAAAATCACATGTGAAAGACAGGGTTGTCAGGTAAAGATAGAGGTCAATCAAACAAAGAGAGGTTTGGTATGCGGCGAGGCCAGATTATACCCTTTATGCGAAAAAGCTCAGAGGCTGTTCGGCATGGAAGTGGATGCCCGTATCGTGTCGTTGTCGCAACTGTATGGCGGCAAAATATCTGCTGCTCTTTCACGGCAGCATCCTCGGGATTTATTCGATGTGAAGCAAATGGACATTCTTCTGTCAGAAGTCAAGGATGGAATTATATATTGTCTACTTGGCAGCGACAGACCGATTCACGAATCCTTCTCTCCAAATTTTATAGATCAGAGGGAGGCAATGGAGAACCAGTTTGTGGGGATGAGCGATATTCCGTTCAGCTATGAGGAATTCGAGATGACAAGAAACAAGCTTATAAAAGGAGTCAACGACATTATGACCGAGGCTGACAAGAGATTTCTTGTCAGCTATGAGGAACTGACTGTCAACCGAGAGGAAAGTCCGTATTCGATGTTCTTTGATTTTCCATCCGTCAAATGGAAGATTCAGAATCTACAAAAACTCAAGACGACCAATCCTCGGAAACTTAAGGCTGAAGCCAATAAGCTCAGGCTCATTTTTGGAATTGAGTGATGTTTAACACTCGGCATAAGAATCGTTAAAACGAACCTCAGATTTGTTTTATGGCTAAAATCCACTACCTTGGCACTATGTAAGAACACCTCGTTACTGCATCGGCAAGAGAGCCGGCGAGACAGACGGATTTTTCGTTACCATCTCGTTACCCCTAATCATTGACGACTATCTAAATCATTGGTATAACTGCATTTGGAGTGTAAGGAACAAGTTCCTCCAGCTCCACCAAAGTCTGGTGAAAGGCAATGAAAAATCCTGCAACTAAATGAGTTGCAGGATTTTCTTATATGTAATAGTATGAACTAAAATGAACTGGAGGAAATATTTCTTATTTGGTTGAAATTTTAATATTATAATATACTTTGAGTATATTTATAAAGTATATTTTCAACTCTTCATTTTGTGTAGTCAAATATTTTAACGCAGTTTAGAGTTGCCAGACTGGATAGCTTAAAACTTTGGTTTCGTTCTTTCTCTTATACCATATCGTTAATCCGACAGCCAAAAGTATGCTAATGACACGAGCAATATTAGAAATCAGACCTCAGGCAGCATTCTCCGTACCTGTAACGTTGAATATTACCCAAGCTGCATTCATCAGTATATGAAGCCCGATTGGAACCCAAAGATTGAAGTTCCAAGCAACGTACATCCAACTGAAATACACAGCTCCAATAAATGTGACACCAAATGCTGCAAGGCTTGAAATCATGTCATGCCCCTGATAGGTATGAGCAAGACCAAATAAAGCTGCAGGGAATAGTGTAGCCCAGAAAAAGCCTATTTTTGCATATCGGAAAAATAATCCAAACATAAAGGCACGGCATAAAAGTTCCTCTATGAATCCCGGTAGAAGGCTCTTCCTTACAAGCAGCGAAAATGTTAAATCGGGATTTATTGTTCCAATAATAGGAAATACGATATATAGAGGTAATACCGAAATTATAGCTACCAAAAATCCTTTTGCAAAATTTGATTCAAGCCCGAGAAATAAACACTCCTTCTGGGGCTTAACAACAATAGAGAGAACTATAAAAATAGAAAGTGCCATTAGTAGATCTCGTATTGAAGAGTTGAGCACAGTTTGGCTTGGTATATCGAGAAGTGAAGTGATGCGCCATACATTTTGCCATGCAAGATTGACAACAAAAGAGGCAACCACAGCAAAAATAGCTTTAGAAATCTTGGAATTCAATGTTGCCATCTTATCATATTTGGTTTATTTCAGGTCGCAAAGTTAAATAAAATCTCACAAATGTGATATAGTCATCTGATTATTCAATAAATACGAAGGAATGATGCAGGAGAAGGAGTTGCTGTAAATATAACCTTATGACATCCGTGAAGGTTGAGGTACACCATAATCGATTTCATTATTTGATGTCGAACGCTTGAAGAATCAATATCGTGAAAAGTGGAAAAAATGAGCCGTCAAACACTGATTTTCATCTGTGGACGAGAAATTTTGCGGGATTTACACTACTTTTGTATTCGGATTGATAATAACTGTATCCAAGACCTACGGGATAAAAAAATGTGTTCGATGTAACTCTTGTGAGTCATAATGGTAAAATAATACATGATATACAATAATTGCGATATAAAATGGCTGTGGTTTGATCTTGACGACACACTTATTGACTTCACAACAAATTCACGCATTGCACTCGTCAAGACATTTCACTATGCAAAACTTAACCGTTGGTTCTCCGATCAGTATTGCTGGATTAGATGCTACGAGAAGCACAACCACGCTCTTTGGGATGCGGCGGCACGCGGCGAAATAACATCATCATTTCTTAAAGCGGAGCGTTTCCGACGACCGCTTGTCGAAGCCGGGATGCCGAAACATGAAGCCTACATGATATCTGATGATCTAAGCCGGTTGTATCTTAATTTCCTTGCAAACGAAAAAGAACTTGTCCCCGGAGCGGTCGAGGCTCTTTCGGCAGTACGTAGGTCAGGAACGAAAGTCGGCATCCTGAGCAATGGGTTCAGTTGCGTTCAGGGACGCAAAATAGAACGCGCCGGACTTACGGGATATATCGATAGGGTTGTGCTAAGTGATGACATCGACATTATGAAACCCGATGTGCGACTTTACAAATACGCCATGGAAACCGTAGGTGTTCAAGACCCCTCCCAACATATCATGATAGGCGATAATATCAATACCGACATAAAGGGAGCTTTGGACGCCGGATGGACGGCATTCTTTCTTCAGCCAAGACATGGCAAGCCCCGTGTCGATGTACCTGATGGGGTTGTATCAGTCGACAGCCTTTTTCAAGCAATTCGCCTACTCGGCATCTAAAATTTCATCGCGTCCACTGCTGCGATGAAAAGAAGTAGCATCATAGGGGCTCGTTTGGCTAAAATTTAGCCCTAAGTCCATAGGAGCGTATACCTGTCATTCCTCATAGTGCACAGGATTATCTCGGTTGCCATGTAACACACCGTTTAAATTATAAAAAATAGGATGCTATCATGTCTGAAAACTTTAAAATAGTAGAAATCAAAAACGACAAAAAGCGGTTTATACAACTTTTACTCATCGGTGACGAATCGGAAGCGATGATTGACCGCTATCTTCAAAAAGGTAATCTATATGTGGGTATATCCAACGATATTTCCATTGCTGTATGCGTGACTTTGATTATTGATAACACAACGGTTGCGATTAAAAATCTTGCAGTTCGCCCCGATTTCCATCGTTGCGGTTTTGGCAGATTAATGCTTAAACATGTAGAATGTGAGAATCCTGATAAATCCATTATCCTCGGTACAGGTGAAACTCCATCAACTCTTCGCTTTTATGAAAAATGTGGTTATCGCTATTCTCACCGCATACCAAATTTTTTCACCGACAACTATTCCAATCCTATTATCGAAGAGGGGGTGATACTCCGCGATATGGTTTATTTGAGAAAAGATAACGCGTAATAATTATACTATTCGGTAAGGTGTCATACAACCGATTCTGACGCGCTTGAGCTGACTTTTCCGTCGAGAATATAGTTGCGTATGGCAAGAGCCTCGTCCATTGCCAGCGAGGGTACCGTGGCGCAGCCGGCATTGGTTGACACATTAAGCGACACTCGCCCTGTGTAAGGGGTAAACGGAGTGCTTGCAATGGCCACCGATTGAATGTCACGGTATCTTATATACTCGCGTATGCATGCAATGTTGCCTCGGTTTATCTTCATATACGACTCTTTCAATTCTATGCTGCTGTGCTTCCAGGCCATTGCCGCACGCACTGCTGCAATTGCAGCGTAGACCGCGCCGGCCATCACTCCGGGCAGTGCAAGCTTTGTGCTGATCATTATTAACGCAGCACCACCGATTGCCAATAGCAGATGCGGGATGAATGTGCGCATCAGCAATCCTATGCCCGATGCGGCCGAGAGCAGGGTAGTGTCGTTCACGTTGCCGTTGTTGCCAAGCCACCATGCGAGCAGCTCGTCGCCGAGATTTGACCCGTAGATGCGTATGCCGCCTTCATTTTTATTGTCGGTAGCATTCTCGGCCTGCTGAAGTGAAATGGTTTGACATCCGGCAATCTTTTCAAGCGGATTCCGTTTTATCGTGAGCACGGTAGTCTTTTCACGTGTGAGCCGGCATGTAAACCGCGACACGAGGCCCGATTCAATCGTCAGCAGGTTATCGGTCATCCTCAGCGTCATGTTGCTGTATCGCAAGGCTATTTTGCCCGTCCACAGCGCCATTACTATTAGATATATAGCTACAAGGAGGCACAGGCACTGCCAGGCTGTTGGCATCACATCGCCGGCATGGGTCCCGATATACTCGATGATTCGGTCGGTAGCGTTGTCATCGATCTGGTTTACCTTGTCAAGCAGCGCCAAGGTAACTGTGGCAAGTACGGCAAATCCTTTGAGATGATTCTGGCACAGTGCGCCTTTCAGTATGTTTAAGTTGCTTATGCTCTGTGTGTCATCCTTTACGGGCGGCGGAAGCGCAACTGAATCGTCGGTTATATGGGCAAAATTCTCGCCCTTGCTGACTCGCTCCAGTAGCATCTGCCAGTCACTTTCGTCGAGAATCAGCTCCACCTCCTGCTTGTCGCTTGCAAGAGTGTCAAAAGCAACGCCGCGCATTGATAAAAGTCGGTAGACCAGCCCTCTTTTTGTGCGCAGTGTATGGATTCGCGAAAGCGGTATGCTTGTTGTCTGCTTTTCCGCGAGTCCACGGGTATATATCAGTTTGTCGCCCTCGATATGGAATTTTCTGAAATAATATCTCGTGAACGCCACTGCAAGGGAATAAGTGAGTATGACTCCGGCCGCCAAGGCAAATTTCCAAAATAGTCGTCCTCCTGAATCGTGGCTGTCGTAGAGCAGATAAACCAATGCAACGAATGCCGCCCCTACAATATCTTTGAACGATTTCAGAAACATTATCACGAATGCGCCGGGGCTCATTCGCCGGGGAGTAGAGAAGTCAGTCATTGTCGCAGTCGGCTTTATTGATGAGCAATAATTTAAGCCGCTCGGCGTTTTCAAGCGTCAGCCCGGGAATGGTGAGCCGGTTGGAGGCCGATTGCGAGCCGTTTACAACATCGACATAGTAAAGCTTGAAAATGCGGCTTACCAAATTCATGCGCAAGCTCACCTGTTGGATTTTGCTGAAAGGAATCGTGGTGACCGAAGTGAAAAATATCCCCGTGCGGTAGGATATGTCCCTTTCGCGAAGCGCATAACCCTTGAAATCATATATTTTGTGAGCCAGTGCCACATTCACGGCGAAGGCAATTGCCAAGACACAATCTACAATCAGCATGGGCAACCATTGCTCCCACATCAGCGGAATGAGCAACGCACACGCCATCAAAAGAATATATACGATAATTATGCGAATCACAACCACATTCATGTAGCTGCGCTCTACCGGTTCAAAGCAAAGATTCTCTATAGGCTGAATGTCATCGCACCACACTTGCCTGTTTGTCATTCTGTTCATACGGCAAAAATAGCAAAAAATCCCCGAAAATCTCCCAAAAGGATTGTTCTTAAATTTCCAGCGCTATCGGTCCAACGTGATTATTCGTTCAACCTTCCTCTGAAGCCTTTTTAATTCTTCAGGCATCAACACTTTTACCCTCATCAACACATCGCCACCGTGCATGCGGTATTCGCCGATTGTGGCACTTGGATAGTTCTGCATTTGTGGCACAACGGTTTTATTGCTTTTTTTCTTTGCGTCGCTTTGCAAGGGACAGCATAGCATTACGAGTATGCTTAGAATTGTGATAATAATCTTCATTATGGTATATATTAAATCGTTTCTGTTTTGTCAGCTGAAAGAATTGCGTTATGCGAGGTTGCAATTCAGCCGATATTTCGTAAAAGTACAACATTTTTTTGCAAATAAAAATTCAATAAATATGTTGATTTGCAAGAAAAATAATGTGCGATAATGGGCGTTGAAAGATGTAAATCTCTTGCGCAGAGATGCTTAACTGCATAATTGGATGCCGTAAAATTAATCAATAAATCTGATATTATGACATTTGAGTAAATATATTTTGCATGAAATTTTGCCGAGTGTAATTTGTGATAGTGAAAAGTTGGCAATTACTGCATTATAACGCCGTGCAATGTATTGTAGCATAGCCGGTTGTACATTGGCAATATCTCTGCGCAAGAGATGCTTAATTGTGTGAAATCAATCTCGCATAACCAATATTAAAACAATGAACTTATTAAGAACATTCATCATCGCAGCGTTTGCAAGCAGTGTCATTGCCGTAAGCGCACAGGAGCATCTGAAGAGCCTCGCCCCTTCAGGCTTCGATGCCGATACACCGGTGTCGAAAGATTTCTACCGTCACGTAAACAAAGGTTGGATGGAATCCCATCCTCTTACTCCCGAATATGCATCCTACGGGCAATACAAAATCCTGAGCGACTCAGGCAATAACCGTGTGCGCCGCATTGTGACAAATCTCGCCAAAACCAATCCCGAGAAGGGCACTACGGCCTATAAGATAGCTGCTCTCTATGAATCGGCCATGGACTCAACACGCCGCAATCAGCTCGGAGCGGCACCCATCAGGGAGGCCCTCTCGAAAATCGAGAACACTACGCCCGACGGCATGGATGATCTCTTCATCTGGTTCCATAAGTACTATGGCTCCCCCTTTGTCAAAGCCGGCCACATGGCTAATGTTGCCGACAGCAGGGAATACGCTATGTATGTCAACGGTGGCGCAATAAGGCTTGGCGACCGCGACTATTACCTCAATAACGACAAGCGGAGCAAGGATGTGCGCGAGGCATATAAGAAACTTATCGCCGCGCAGATAATTAATGCGGGCTACAGCAAGAAGGATGCCGCACGCATAGTCAAGAATGTGATGAATATCGAAACACTTCTTGCCGACTCAACATGGACGCGCGAGGAGAGCCGCAACATCCCGGCAATGTATAATATACGTAGCATATCGCAAGTGAAGGAGATGTTTCCCAACATCCCCTGGGATCGCATATTCAACGAGGCAATGGGCATCGACACTCCCGAAATGCTCATAGTCACCACCATCAATACTGTCAAGCAGGGCGACAACCTTCTTGGCCGACTCACCGACCGTGAGATGAAGGATTACTATATCTGGAGCCTCGTAGACGAGGCATCCAACTGCCTGAGCGACTCATTTTCCGATGCCAACTTTGAGTTTAACAAGGTGATGAGCGGAGTGCAGGAGCAGGCTCCTCGCTGGAAACGCGCCCTCGGTGCCGTAGAAGGGGTGCTCGGAGAGGGTATAGGCGAACTTTACGTGGCCGAATACTTCCCGCAGAGCTCCAAAGATTATGTTGAGGGCCTCGTGGAGAATCTTCGCAATGCGCTCGGCAAGCACATAATCCACCTGTCATGGATGAGCGATGACACCAAACTGCAGGCTCTCAAGAAACTCAATGCCACAACCGTGAAGATTGGCTATCCCGACAAATGGAAGGATTACAGCGATCTTGACATCGATCCTGCCTTCTCCTATTGGGAGAATATGCACAACGCCGAGATGTGGTCGCGAGGTGAATATCTGGCGAAGTGGGGCAAGCCTGTAGACCGCACCGAATGGGATATGACTCCCCAAACTATCAATGCCTATGCCAACGCATTGAATAACGAAATCGTATTTCCCGCCGGCATACTTCAGGCTCCTTTCTATGACCCTGAGGCAAGCGACGCCGAGAATTACGGCGGCATAGGTGTGGTGATAGGTCATGAGCTTACTCACGGTTTCGACGATCAGGGACGCCAATTTGATTCTCAGGGCAATATGGTTAACTGGTGGACCGATGAGGATGCTGCTGAGTTCAAGAAGCTCACCGAGGGTCTTGTTGACCAGTATTCCGCAGTAGAGGTGCTTCCCGGTTTATATGCAAACGGCCGGTATACTCTTGGTGAGAATATCGCCGATCAGGGAGGCTTGCGCATCGCTATGACGGCTTTCCTTGACTCTCAGAAGAAGAAAGGCGTCGATGTGAAATCGGAGGAAGCCAAGATCGACGGCTTTGACCCGATGCAGGTATTCTATCTGAATTTCGCCAACGTTTGGGCCAATAACATCCGTGACGAGGAGATTCGTTCGCTTACAATCGGCGATGTCCACTCGCTCGCCAAGAACCGCGTCAATGTGGCAATCCGCAATCTCGACACCTTCTTCACAACGTTTGGAATCACCGATGGCGACGATATGTTCCGTCCCCAATCGGAGCGCGTTGTCATCTGGTAATTTTGGGAGGCATAACCTCGATACTCACAAAAACACTCGGTCATCGGCGGCCGGGTGTTTTTGCTTGGCGCGGCTTGTGTCGGAGGAGCTTATCAAGCGTGCTTTTGCCCGGTTTCCCTTTGGCGGGGGTGCTGTGCGTTTTTGCGAGGGTAGGGCGCGGCTCATCCGACTGCCCGGAAGTGGGCATCGGGGATTGTTGACAAGCTTGTGCTGATGTTTCTCGAGGCTCAATGCCCTGCATGTCCGGCTTTTGCTTTGATTTCGGTTGGCGCGACGATGACGCTTTTGCTGTCTTTTGTGCCTTTGCCGCCTTTGCGGCTGCTTTGCGCTCACGGGCGAGGCGTTGTAGTTCACGTGCGCGGTATCGGCGGCGGATTGTAGGCATAATCAACATGAATATTGCACGTGGCACTCCCGCAGTCACCTCGATTACGGTCAGGTCGCGCTGATAGGCATCGATTGCCGCGCATATCTCGTCACGGTAATGCTTTGGCAGCCTGTCGACGGCATCCTTCCACTCCCGATCAAATTTCAAACTTTTACCTCTCTTGCTCTGTGCGTTCATTGCTCTATTTTCCATAATCATTATTTTTTCAGCAAATATAGTACGCTGAAATCCCCGATTTCACCCCATAATGTCGCGAAGCGCATTTTTCCCTGACTAATTACTCCCATTTTTGTATCTTTGTGTATAGTTCACAGCAAGTTGTCTGATAGCATTACCACCAGCACAGTTGTGAATTGCTTTCATTTTTTGTATCTTTGTGTATAGTTCACAGCATTTCGGTCGACACTTTAAAAAGGTCGTTGTTGTGAATTGCTTTCATTTTTTGTATCTTTGTGTATAGTTCACAGCGCCGACAGTTTCTTTGTGGATGCCGCCCAAGTTGTGAATTGCTTTCATTTTTTGTATCTTTGTGTATAGTTCACAGCTTAACCAATTAACTTATATGAAATGAAATAGTTGTGAATTGCTTTCATTTTTTGTATCTTTGTGTATAGTTCACAGCGCTGCTCGATACCGGCTATCCTGCCGTCGGGTTGTGAATTGCTTTCATTTTTTGTATCTTTGTGTATAGTTCACAGCTTCCTCGGTTCTCACTTGGGTCAGAATCTTGTTGTGAATTGCTTTCATTTTTTGTATCTTTGTGTATAGTTCACAGCGTGTATATTTATCGGCATAATTTAAAAGGTGTTGTGAATTGCTTTCATTTTTTGTATCTTTGTGTATAGTTCACAGCTACCTTGAGGGTTACTTTCGTCACCTGACGGTTGTGAATTGCTTTCATTTTTTGTATCTTTGTGTATAGTTCACAGCACGGGAGAGTTTCTAAAACCGACCGGTACGTTGTGAATTGCTTTCATTTTTTGTATCTTTGTGTATAGTTCACAGCGCTTCACGAATAGAAGACCTATTAGATTTAGTTGTGAATTGCTTTCATTTTTTGTATCTTTGTGTATAGTTCACAGCAAAGCTCAAATCGCTGAATCGGCTGCTCTCGTTGTGAATTGCTTTCATTTTTTGTATCTTTGTGTATAGTTCACAGCTTCAGATACTCTTCAAGTTCTTCGCGGTCGGTTGTGAATTGCTTTCATTTTTTGTATCTTTGTGTATAGTTCACAGCCGCGTGCAAGTCGTGCCCATAAGCACTTGTGTTGTGAATTGCTTTCATTTTTTGTATCTTTGTGTATAGTTCACAGCGTGTATATTTATCGGCATATTTTAAAAAGTGTTGTGAATTGCTTTCATTTTTTGTATCTTTGTGTATAGTTCACAGCACAGGCAACGGCAATATGCTCAGAGAACAAGTTGTGAATTGCTTTCATTTTTTGTATCTTTGTGTATAGTTCACAGCGATACCTTCAACACCCGGTGGCAAAAAACGGTTGTGAATTGCTTTCATTTTTTGTATCTTTGTGTATAGTTCACAGCAGTTCGTACTGTATGATAAATCTGACACAGTTGTGAATTGCTTTCATTTTTTGTATCTTTGTGTATAGTTCACAGCCGCGTGCAAGTCGTGCCCATAAGCACTTGTGTTGTGAATTGCTTTCATTTTTTGTATCTTTGTGTATAGTTCACAGCTCGTGACCATGACAACCGTCTTGTGCTTTGGTTGTGAATTGCTTTCATTTTTTGTATCTTTGTGTATAGTTCACAGCTGTTTGACTTTAGGGAAGAGCATCTAAGCAGTTGTGAATTGCTTTCATTTTTTGTATCTTTGTGTATAGTTCACAGCTTAACACCGGGGTAGTATTCGCCGCCGCCGTTGTGAATTGCTTTCATTTTTTGTATCTTTGTGTATAGTTCACAGCTATAGCCTTGTCCGCATTTTTAATGTTATTGTTGTGAATTGCTTTCATTTTTTGTATCTTTGTGTATAGTTCACAGCACCACATGAACGCTATAAGCAATTCAATGAGTTGTGAATTGCTTTCATTTTTTGTATCTTTGTGTATAGTTCACAGCACATACGCTTCGCCCGATGGCTCGGCGTGTGTTGTGAATTGCTTTCATTTTTTGTATCTTTGTGTATAGTTCACAGCAGATTGCTCGTAATTTACTGATTGGCAATATATTACAAAGATTATTTCAAATAAAAAACTGTTGTCAATAAACGGCAACAGTTTTTTGTTTTCATTAGATTTAATTTCCGAAAGTCAGAACAACTCAAGTTGTTGACTTCCTATAGGCAAATTTTTTTCGGATTTTCCCTGAAATAATTCCATTGCGCCGAATTGCTTATCGGTAACGCACAACAAGCCCACAACTCCATCAGTAGGGATAAAGCTTTTCACACGCTTAATATGCACATCGGCATTCTCCTTGCTCGGACAGTGCCTTATATAAAAAGAAAATTGAAACATAGTGAAGCCATCGCATATAAGATTCTTGCGGAACTTTGCAGCTTGCTTGCGCTGATGCTTCGTTTCGGTAGGAAGATCAAAGAATACAAACACCCACATAACCCTATATTCACTGATGCGACTGTTCATCGTCTAACTCAAATGTTGAAAGATGGATAGACCAATTTCCGCGATTCACCGCTAAAACACTTGTATAACGAATAGGTAGTGCGTCCTACTCCATTCATCAACGGACTCCGGCATCCGTCAATCACAACATCAATCGTGGGAATTGACAACAATCGTGATTTTACCGATGTCGTCAAATCCACCAATCCATCAGAATTATCGAAGATATCAACTACTAAAGCATCCACAAACGGTCGATAAGGTTCCATTATGTCATCGGCAAGACAATAGGCATTATATCGGTTGTGATGATGAATGCCAAGCGTTGGCAATAGTCCGTTTACCACCAAGGCTCTTGCCACAACTGCCCGAAGTATCGCATAACCATAGTTTAAAAGATTATTGGGCTGGCATCCGTAACGATCACGTGTAAAGTCGGGAACCGAAGGAAACATATTACGCCAATAATATGCTGCAGCACGAGCCTCAAGATTGTCACTGTCGCCGCTCTTCACCTGCGACGACCATGCAATCATGTTGCCTGTTTCGCAATTGCGTATCGATGACAACACCATAGCCTGATTGCGTATCTTGCATTGAATCGTTTGCTGCCACAGCTGCTTCTTCAACGGAAGTGAGGCCCTTATCTGTGCCGCAAATCTCTCGCTCTGCAATGTGTTGCCATCAAGCGGTAGCTGTAACGAAACCGGATGATGAGTGCTGTCACACACAATGACGGCCGATGCATTTTCGCTAAGCGATTCCAAGGCGGCTTGGGTGATGGTTATCTGCCGGTTGTCAAGTACAACAACACCTATATCCTCTATGGGAATACTTTTGGTAACAGCATTGCCCGACCCGCATTTGTCGGGCAATCTTATTACCAGCTGTCGGTTTTCGGTCGACAAATAAGCCGGATTACCGAAATATAAAGTACGTTTTATCATGGTATAATTTTATTAACGATTACGATTCGCCCACAGCGACAATCCGGCCAAGATTGTCGATTCTTACCTTGACTGCTTCGTCCATTAATTTAATGGTCTGTATTCGTTTCCAGGTAATGTCACGAAGCTCCTTTACATCGTCGACATTGGTTTCCAGATGATGACGGAAAACATAATATTTAGATGCGAGTTTTTGAACCCTGAACAGATTCGGGCTAATCTTTGCGTAATTATCTCTGTCGAGCAAGTCAACGGCCTTGGGATCAAATGTCTTTATCAACTTTTCCTGACCTGTTGAGCTGTCTACGACCGATTCATATCGCGGAAACACAAAGTACTCATTACGTTTCATTGTAAACAGGAATTCCCATCCGTCGCACTTTCTATAATCCTTATCGATCACCGGAAGCGGGGGCTGGGCACAAGCACGAGCTGTGGCTTCAAAGAAGCTCATGACACGTTCCTGAAGATTTCCCGAAGCATCACGGTATATGGCTATGTGATGGTTGTTGCCGGTGTTTATAAAGTCGGTGGGTATAGTGCGTCCGTCGGCATCACGCATTTCATTGCCAAGATGATCCCTCTTGGAGTGAAGCGGTTCCACCTCGGTAGGACCGGTTATGGTCACCCGCTTTATGGTTATGCCCTTCTCCTTATTCAGGTATATGGGATTAGCATCAAGATTGGTGAATGCCTCTTTGGGGTCACCGCCGTTCTCATCGAGTCGCTGTTGCAGTATGCGCTTAACTCCTTTGTCAATGACCTTGTCAAGCTTAAGGCTCTCGGAAATCTCCTTCCTTATAGTGTAGACACACTCCATCGTAACGGTTTTCACCTTCGTGCCTAATTCAACCTTGCGCTCGTTGTCGATATATACGGGATTCTTTGTCGGGCTGTTCTTGCCAGTAAATGCTTTCTTGGGGTCGCCGTTAAACATATCAAGCCTGCGTGCCAACGCTTTTCGCTCAACGGCCGATGCCACAGTAGCAATCTTGTCGTAGTCAAATGCTACTCCTATCTTCTCTTCCCGCACGACAGGCTGCATTATGCGTCCGTACACCGTTTCGTTGTGCAATTGTCCGCGGGGTGTGAGCTGCACCTTTCGATTGACACCGCCGCTGCACTTTGTGGCATTGACATTCTTTGTCACTACCTTGTTTTTGGACTTATGCGAAACAAATGACTTTTCAAGCTGATCCTTCACCACCGTGCGGAATTCCTTGACGGGAATCGGCGATCGGAATCGCAGATTATTGTGCTTGTCACGCTCAAGATAGCGTTCGCGTATGGCGTAAAACTCCTTACCCTTGTCGCTCTGTGCATTAAGATTGTTTAGATAATGCACATATTCCGCCCTGGTAAAGGCAATGGCCACTGCGTCGACAGCATGGTGACGGTGATCGTTACGCTTGGTCCAATCCTTTATGCGCCTCACGGTGTTACCGTCACGGTTGACAATTGTTTCTGTAAGGCCCTGCCTGTCATACTTATCCCAGTTAAGCTCCTGCAGCACATCGATAAGTTGCCAGTCCTCACGCAAGCGCTCGGTAATCGAGCCTGATGTCGCCGTGACCTCGGGTGCGACTTCCGACAGTATCTCCAACGCCTTGCGCGATATGTATTGGGTGTTGCGCAAATCGCGGTTTATGAAATCCTCGGGAATGTCATTCTCCTTGGTGAGAAGCTTATTGTACTTACCGTGACCTATTTTACCTTCCTTAAGCAATTTATCCACACGATTGCGATACTCCTTGACATATTCCGAGTCATACTTGGCTTCAACGAAGTCCAAAGCCGTGGCATTGCCCTTTTCAATGTTTATGTCACGCGCCTCGATGGTTTTGTTAGCAAAAGAGTCGTCAAACAATCGTGACTGAGGTATTATGTGCTCAATGTCAAATCGCTTGGAAAACAGCTCCTCGCGGGGTATATAGGTATCCGAGTATAAAGTGTGGTATCCTACTTTACTCAGCTCATCGTATAGGCGATATCGTATTACATCATTTCGGCTTGGCCGTTGAATACCGAACTCATTGATAAGCAATTGCCTTATCTTTTCGTTATCGGCAGTCGCCTTGTTGATCGACGAGATAAGGTCGGCACGCTCCTTAGCTGATTTTTTCAGCTCTCGGGCAAGCTCGATTCTGATTTCTATGGGGCACAGAACGAAGCGTTGCTTGATGTGGTCGGCGTGATTTTGTAAAATGCTTTTGATTTCAGAGGGTTAGATGAGGGCAGGGGAGTGGAGTGCATGAAAACGAAATGTTCCGAAAGTTAACATGGATTGGATTTCGGTTTAATTTTTGAGCCGAAAAGTTTACACGAGGGCTGCGCATGGTTTAATCGGGATTGTCGCCGGGCTTGCAATAGTTTTGACCGGGGTTTCGACGGGTTGAGCCGCTGATCAAGATGGATGATGGGGTAGTGGAGCCGGTTGTGTGCCGGTTATTTTTATGCCCGTTTCGTTACTTTGTAAAGTCAAAAAGGTTGATATAACGGTTATTTGTGTAATTTTGCAGGAAATATTAGGACTATGGGACCAGTGAAAGTGATACATGTGCATCTTATCGGCAAGCGCCGGGATCTATATTTTGGCTCAATAGCCGCCATATTTACCGTTTTAACGCCTGATGAGGTGGGTTGTGGGTATGATTACCTACGTCGTGCCGGATTGAGCGGAGGAGGCATGGTAATGACTAAAAAGGCGTGTATCAAGCAGTCAACGCTTATAACGTGTCCTCGTGGGGATAGTTGTCGAGAATAATCCGGATAGGATTCTAAAGGTATTATAACGGCATATTAACGCCATAAGAGAAGGGAGCCAGCCGGTTCCCTATTTTTGTGCCCGAACAGTTCGATTTAGGGCGATTTTCATGCGAGGACGGACACAAGGGCGGACAACTTGGACGGACATTTTGCAAAACTTGGACGGACAGGTTTCAGTCCGTTGAGGTGCAAAAAGCTGATAGGGGCAAAATACCGTTACTTCAAAATGAAATGTTAAAATCGGGGTTTTGTTGCGAACGTAGAAACCCCTACTTTTTCAAATCCACATTATTAATATAGCGTAAAATCAGCATTTTAGCTTATTTATAGCGGTTAAGCGAGGGGGGAACTGCTAAAGCCGAGTGGAGGGAGGGTATACCGGTGGTCACCGAGGGTACCACAGTGAACATCCCAAAGGTCAATTCAGGTGGCACTGGGTGTGGATCAAGCGAAGGAGGTCATGCTTAGACATAGGTCTCAGAGATCTACAGTCTCCTTCGATGTAGAACGGGCATAGGCAGGGACCGGCCTCTCTCTCTCTAATTCCTCGATGCGAGCCTTTAACCGCCCGATTTCTTCCGCTTGCTGCTTAATGGTTTCTAAGAATGTGTTTACCATGGAGGGGACCGGGTTTTGCGATAATTTTTGAGGGTTGTCAACGAAAATTTTCTCGTCAATGTGGTCCTCCGGCACAGAGGAATGAATTATTGGAGTGTCCGAGGATTCCAATAACATTGCCCCTTGCCCTGTTAGTAGCCATACAGGAGAATACTTGGGAAATTTTTCACAGATGAGTTCCAGCCATTTAGATTGAATGTCGGTTCCTTTCGCAATTGCCTTAGATATAACGCCTCGGCTTGCTCCAATGGTACGCTCGATAGTGCCGATGGAGATCCCTTCGGCATCTGCTAAAGTCTTTATACGAGATAAAATTTTACACATAATGCGAAAATTATCGTTGAAAAATTTTGTTGTGCGAGAATTATCGCTTATCTTTGCAGCGTGTTCCTGATGGAACGAGCGGCCAAAGATACAAAAAAGCCGCGATTTTAACAAATTTAAGATTATGACCAACAACGAAATCAAAGAACAAAAGACCCGCCAGATGGCACGAGTCATTTCGATGGCGACAAGTCTTCACTATGCCATCGAGGAGCTGATGAGTATGATGATAGCTGAGGATGAGGACGAGGATTTCTCGCTCGTGGATCCTGAAGATGAAGAGCTTTACCTCGCCCTCGGTATCAAGGCTGACGAGATCGACAAGATGGCCGATATGATTTCGGCACGTTACAAATCAATCAAAAACAAAGACTAAATACCTATGAGTGAGACAAAGAAAATGACCAAGCAGGAGATCCTTGAAATATTCAAGGGCGAGTATAAAAGCGTGCGTCGTAAGTACGAGCGCAAGGTGGAGAAGTATGCTACCGAGATGAATGAGGATTATGAATACTTCTTCCGTTGGCACAGCGACGAGATGTATAAGGCTCAGGTAAACCTCATGGCAGTGCGAGAGTTGCGCCCGATGACCTCATTGGATGACCTTGACAAGATCAAGACTTGCCTCGGTAACCATATCGGGAATATAGAGCACACCCTTATCGAAGGGAGTCAGACCCCCTCAAGCACAAACATGATGATGAACGCGGCGGAGGTACTCAAGCGTGTCGCCATGCAAGAGCTTAGAGGCGACCTTCAGAGACTTCTTTGGGCAATCACCTGTAACGAGTAAGACTATGAGCGCAATAATTAACATGACCCCCAACAACCGCGAAGAGATTTTCACGGCAGCCTATAACGGAAGTTTCTACACGATTACAGGATGTGGCGGGAATCTCGATGAGTGGACCAACGGATACTGCCGGTTGCTTAAAGAGGAAGGTGTAGGTGAGCCGGAGTGGTTTATTACTTTCCGAGGCAAGGATATGAACATGGAATACGGGCTTACAGGTGATAACGCCTACCCCGATGGCCTTACCTTCCTGATGTTCCCATTGACAGGTCTTAATATGGGTCGGCTTGCGATATTTAAGATTCTGATGAGCGACAGGTGGTTCGACGACATAGTTGACAACAACCGTCGCCGTCAAGAGACTATAAACGAACAGGGTTAGACCCAAGAGAGGGCGATCCTCCGGCAAGAGAGCCGGTTAAAGCCGAAAGGCAAAACAAATTTTTCCACTCCCCGGTGTTGCCAAATTTCACCGGGGAATCAGGGAGGCCCGGAAGGTGAGCGACCATGGCGCAAGTATCGGGGTTCGATTCCCCGACCTCCTACTAAAAGCTTTCAAAGATGAAGCAACGAGCAGAACGAATGATCGATAACGCAGTCAAGGTGATGTTAACGACCTTGCAGCGTCAGTTTGAGGACACTTCGACCGTCCTTGACGAATATGAGGCGACCCACAGCGAATATGAAGCCGACCAATCCAAACAGTACGGCGCATTAGTGGAGGGTCACTTTGCCATCAAGGAAGCGATAGACAAGATGAATAACCAACTAAATAAAAAGTGAGACTATGAAGCAAATGATTATTCCGGTAGATGATAAAACGCTTTGTATCTATCCGGCAAAAGATTCAACCATACTGGACTGCCAAATTGAACATTTGAAAAGAGTCCGGAAATGGCTTTCTCAAACTCCTTTTGCGACATTAGCGACTGCTCTGAAGAGCGGCACAGAAAAAGATCAGCTTCGTTGTATGCACCAAGCTGAGCGTTGGCTTCTGAAATGTCATCCGGCAGAGATATTCGGTCGGTACACACGAGTTCAATTCCTTGAAGATGCGCAAAGGCTGATACACATTCTTGGAGGAGTGGTCTCGCCCACTGTGCTAAGGAAGTATCAAAATACATGGCCACGAAAGCGGATGACCATGGATGAAAGGGAGATTTTCTAACCATAACTATTCCATTTGGAAAATAAGCGCAAAAATAACAAAAAATCAAATAAGTGAGAATATGAAAAAGTATATTTCAGTAAGCAAAGAAGGCATACTCAAGCTCCAGAAGGCGTTTCGCATCGATGGCAAGCCCATCGGGGAACGTTGTGTGAGAAACGCACTTGCCTATCGCCAAAACAACGACCTTGCCAAAAAGATACGTTTTGTGGCTCTCAAGCAACATGGAGGCTGCACGTACTACAACCTCAAGGAGGGAGAATTCTTCTTTGACTCCGATGGCTGCTGGCACGCAGTCTATCCCAACCGGGCCGAAATCTACCTTGACAAGCAGACCGGCGAGGGGACGGTATATGGTCCCAAAGGGGAAGTGGCAGCGAGATATGAGCATGTCATGATGAGCCAGATCGATGATATAAAGAGAATGGCGGAGGCACTCTAAATTCGGAGAGTCATGCAGTACCACAACGGCATATATTGTGTATCGGCGCGTGAGCTTATCGACACCGGCATCATGACTGTTGGCAGTTATGAGAAGGCGGTTCAGCGTAAACGCCTCGATGTCGTGCGCCCAGGAGGTGGAGCCGGCAACTATGCCCTTGTCGCATACGACTCCCTCAAGCCGGAACACCGAATTCAAGTTGATGAAAAGCTTGGTGGCAAAGACGCCCATATAGCAGCATGGGTACGCAGCAACTATGTGGAGGATCAAAAAGCGGTCGAATTTTTCAACGACCCGAAAAAGACCGGTACCGAGCTGAAGATCGGCAAGAAGCGTGAGTATATGGTAAACGCTTCAGTGCTGAACACCTGCATCAAGCTATATGACAACGCATCTGCATCACAACGACTTTTCGGCAGGGACTATGACTGGTCACGCATGACCGCCGTGATAGAGAGCCTCCGGGTGCAATTCGGCCACACTCTTCCGGCTTCGGTGCTTCGCTTCCGTCGCAAGGTCAACGATTACCGTAAATATGGTTATATCGCCCTTGTGAGCGGCAAATTCGGCAATAAGAATGCCCAGATGCTGACCGAGAATGAGGAGAGAGCCATCAAGGGTCTGGCGGTATTGCCCACCCGTCCGTGGAACACCACCGTCAGGAAGATGTATGAGATGTTCGTGTGCGGTGAGCTTGATGTATGGGATCCGGAAACAGGCGAACTGCTTGACCCGGACGAATGCGCAAGGATAAAGAACGGGGAACCTTGGATACCGAGCGAGGCGACCATCACCAATTACCTTAATCGCCCGGACGTTAAGCTTTTTATCGACCAGCGTCTAAAACCCAATGTGGATTTCTACCACGAGAATATGCCCCATGTTCACCGTCACCGTGGTCAATACTCACTCTCGCAGATTACAATGGATGACGTTGATCTTCCTCGACGGATGCCGGGCAACAAACGGGTACACGCCTATTATGCCTACGACTCAGTGAGCGAGTGTGTGCTTGCCGCCACCTATTCGATGAAAAAGGACGAGGCTCTTGTTGATGACTGCTTCAGGCAGATGTTCCGGCTGATCAAGCGTCGCCGATGGGGAATGCCCGCCGGTATCGAGGTCGAGAACCACCTTATGACCCGTCATAAAGAGGGATTGCTTGCCGAAGGCGTCGTGTTCTCCCGGGTAAGGTTCTGCGCCCCTCAGAATTCACAGGAGAAACAGGCTGAGCCGCTCAACGGAGCCAAGAAGCGGAGCATAATCCATAAGAACCGTGAGGAAGTGGGACGCTTCTATGGCAAAGGTAAGTGGCGCACATACCAGAAAAAGATCAGCGACGAGACCAACGAGACATGGGAGGACAAAAAATACTATACCTTCGAGGAGCTTGTGGCCGACGACCGAGCCGACAACGCTGAATGGAACAACAGCCTCCATCCGGATCAAAAGAATTATCCCGGAATGACACGATGGGAAGTCCTGGTCTCCAATATCAACCCCAATCTCAGACCTTACGATGACCGGATGGTAGCCCGGTACGTAGGTATGAAGGTTTCCACGAGTATCCGGCGCAATTCTACAGTAAGGGTCAGCCATAGTGACTGGTGGCTCAGCGAGCCGGAGGTGCTCGGTCGCCTGAAGTCGAACAGCTATAAAGTGACGGCATACTATCTGCCGGATGATGAAGGCGACGCTCAGGACGTGTACCTTTATCAGGATGACCGCTACATCGACAAGGTTGAGAAAGTCGAGACATTCAGCCGTGTCATGGCAGAGCAGACGGAGGAGGATAAAGCCCGGTTTGCAAGGCAGATGCAGAAGATAAACCAGTTCAAGGAATACTTGAGTAAAAACGCAATCGCCCGTCTGGGCATACAGGCGCGCACGGCGGCTCCGGAGCCGGAGGACGAGGACATTACCGTGCCGGAGGTCGAAACGGCGACAGACGCGCCCGAAACGCTCACAGCGGCATGGGTTGAATATGACACCGCAAAGGTGGCAATCGAAGATTTATAATGAAATTAAAACACTGTTAGAATATGATTACAACAGAAATCAGAAACAAAATCGCAGAAGCGATAAGGGCAGCCCGGACAAATTACCCGAGCGATGCCAAACACGCCGCTTCACTCGGGGTGACAACCTCGGCATACAGCTCCATCAAGAACGGGCAGACCGAGCGTGTCCTTAGCGACGGCAACTGGATGAGCATAGCCCGCAAGCTCGGGGTCAATCTCCGTGGCGGGATAGAATGGAAGGCAGCCAAGACCGAGACCTTCAAGTATATCACTACGCAGCTCGAATTCATACAGGAGCGTGGGTTGAGCGGTCTGTTGTGTGACCTTCCCAATATCGGCAAGACCTTTACCGCCCGGCATTATGTCAAGACCCATCCGAATGCGGTCTACATCGACTGTTCGCAGGTCAAGACCAAGCTGAAGCTCGTTCGCAAGATAGCGACCGAGTTCGGTTCCAACACCAGAGGGTCATACTCGGATGTGTATGCCGACCTTGTGTTCTACCTTCGCTCAATAGACACCCCGCTGATCATACTTGACGAAGCCGGCGACCTCCAGTATGAAGCCTTCCTCGAATTGAAGGCACTTTGGAACGCCACCGAGCGGTGCTGCGCATGGTATATGATGGGCGCCGACGGACTCAAGGCGAAAATCAACCGCTCCATCGAGTGCAACAAGGTTGGTTATGCCGAGATGTTCAGCCGTTACGGAGACCGTTACAGCAGGATAACCCCGGATGACGGACGTGAACGTGAGGCATTCCTGAAAGAGCAAGCTCGCGTTGTGGCTAAGGTCAACGCTCCGGAAGGCACCGATATCGGTGTGATCGTGAGAAAGAGTGCCGGCGGTCTGCGCCGTGTGTATACCGAAATTGAAAAACTTAAAATGGCGTGACTATGATGGATTACAAGATTAAAGTCACGTTTGCGGACGGGAGCCGTAGAGTGCTGAAGGATCCGTCAGAGTTAACGAAAGCAAACAAGCGTCGTGAAATTCGAGTGGTCTTTAAGGACGGCAAGTATATTGACCTTCATTTAGGCCGTGTATGTCCTAAGTTGGGTATTGTAAAGGTAAATACATTTGGCCTTTTGCCCGAAGGCATCAAGTTGGAAAAAATCATGGGATGGTGTTACAAGTTTCCCCATAAAACCTCAAAACGTAAATAATTATGACTGTGATTGAAAAACAATATATGGATTCGGTGATCAATATCAACCGAATGATGCGTAAGGCACAGGATGCTGAGCCCGATTGGGAGCAGCGTCGATATGAGATAGCGTTTGCTGTCTATATGGAACGCAGAAAACTCTTGACATCAAGAGAGGATGATGTTAAGGACGCTGTGGCAGAGGCAGATTTGCTTATAGCAGAATTGAAAAAGACTCAAGAGAAGAAGTAACGATGGCAAAGCGAGCATACAGTCCGAAAGAGGTTCTCGCCAAAAAATACAAGACCTTACCATGGGGCGAGAAATGGAGCGGTCCATTTGGTGAGGTGCCAGTCAACGAGACATGGTTTATCAGTGGCGCCTCGGCATCCGGCAAGAGCAGCTTCGTGATGCAGCTTGCCAAGGAATTATGCAACTACGGGACCACCCTGTATTTGAGCTATGAGGAAGGAATAAGTCAGTCGTTCCAGATGCGAATAAAGCGTGAAAGGATGAGTGAGGTGCAGGGGCGATTCCGCGTGATCACTGATGACACCTACGAGGAACTTGCTGAGAGACTCGGTCGCCCTAAGAGCGCAAAGTTCGTCATAATCGACAGCTTTCAGGAGAGCGGAATCACTTACGATCAATTCATGGAGCTGATAAGCCGTTTCCATCGCAAGAGTTTCATATTCATATCGCAGGAGTATAAAGGGGAACCAGCCGGCAAACCGGCAGGGCGACTCAAATACAAAGCCGGAATTAAAATCCGAGTGGTAGGCTACAAGGCTTATTGTCAAGGGCGCTTCACCGGAGATCCGGGCAGCTGCTACACAATATGGGAAGAAGGAGAGTTAAGAACGTCAAACAACATAGAAAAAGATGAGCATAAAGAAACAGATAGTGGAGCTTGAACCTTCCGGGCGCATCCATAATGAGGCGTTTGTTTCCGCTCCGATGACATGCCGCTATTGCAACGGCAGGGGAGGATTCCCGATTGATACGGTCGAAGGCCCATCGATGGAGGAGTGCCCCGACTGCAAGGGAACCGGCGAGGTCATTGCCGTGGTAACAGTAGAGTGGAAACCTAATAAAAGATAAGATTATGGCACAAAACATCAATCAAGCCTTTCGGCAGTTAGGCCGAACCGAAAAAGCTCAATTCATCGAGAAGAACCTTGAATATGCTTCTGAATGGGCAATCGCCGAGTATGTGGACACATATTTCTTAGGGGTGGCAAAACATCTGTCAGAAGAAACCCTGATGGCAATGCTTCACTACAAACAAGAACAGAGCAAGAGCAATGAAACAGCAGGTAACTAACTTCGGGCGGTTCTACTCCGCTTTCCATAAGCTCACCATACATGGAGAGCCGGACGAGGCAAAGCGTCAGTTCGTGCTGCAGTACACCGCCGGGCGCACCGACTCCCTCAAGGAGATGACCCGGAAAGAATACTCCGACCTCTGCACCGCCATCGAGGGAATGAGCGGCACCAAGGACGAGCTGAAGCGTCGCCGCAGCATAGTCCTTAAGCTGATGCAGGAGCTTGAGGTTGATACTACCGACTGGGCGCAGATCAACGATTTCTGCCGTCACCCGAGAATAGCCGGCAAAGCCTTCGGTCAGCTGTCAATCGAAGAACTGATGGAACTTGCGACCAAACTCCGCTCAATCAAGCGCAAGGGATGGCAGCGCAAGAAGGAACAGCCTGAACAGGCTCCGGCCCCAACCGAGCGAATAACTTATCTTATCAACCTTGCCGGTCCCGGCATGACAAGCTATAACTGAAATGAAAAGGGTAATACAACAAATCAAGAACTTCATTCAGCTCCATACCTCCGACATGGAGAACGAGGATTATATAAACCTCATGCGTGAACTTGCTGAATGGACCACGAGTCAGGCTGACATAGCCGAATACAGCGATGACACCGACACGGTGTTCCCGATAGATGAATAATCACCATCAACAACAAAACTATATGGCAAAAAGAGCAAAAAAGACAATCATCACCGGCGTGTCAAAAGACGCGGCCGAGGAAGCCTTCGCAGTTTACGCCAAGGCAGACGCAGAACGTGCGAAAATCACTGCAGACATCGAGCTCCAGTGCGCACGTATTCGAGAGAAGCATCAGGAAAGACTCTCACAGCTGCAGACCACACAGGACGAAGCGTTTGAGACACTTCAGTCTTTCGCCACCGAAAACCAGTCGGAGCTGTTCTCAAAGAAAAAGAGCCTCGACATGGTGCATGGCACCATCGGGTTCCGCACCGGTACCCCAAAGCTCAAAACTCTCAAGGGGTTCACATGGGCAAGCGCACTGCAGCTCATCAAAGAGTTCCTGCCCGGTCATATCCGTGCCACCGAGGAGATAGCCAAGGACAAACTTCTCGCCGACCGAGAAGATGAGACAGTGGCAGCCAACCTCGCACGTTGCGGCATCTCGGTGGTGCAGGAGGAGACCTTCTTCGTCGAACCCAAAAAGGAGGAGAGCGTAGTATGAAACGAGAAATATCACGTCCTCCGAAAGTGGCACTCTGCCGGGTCTGCAAAGGCTCGGGCAGAGTCCCCGGTGACGAGGAAGGGGAGACCCACACGTGCCTCCAGTGCGAGGGGAGCGGCAGAGTGACAGTGAGCTGCGAAATGATCCTCGACATCAGACCGTATAAACCGGAACCAAAGAAACATCGATGAGCTGAATGTCAAAAAAGAAACCCGGAATAAGTTACAAAAAGCGAGTCGCTGAAACCATACAAAGGAGATATGGCTGAGGTACATATATCCTTTGTATGGTTTCAGCGAACGGACGTTTTATAACCTGCTGAAAGCACCGACCAAGCCGGGATTCGTTGACAGCAATATACAGCCATCACTATTCGATGACGATGATGAGCAATGATTTCGAGCGTGTGATCCGGAACATACTCCGGGATATCGAGGTTGAGCTGACCGACGAGTTCGACCGGAACTTCGAGCGTCAGGCTTTTTTCACTCAGGCATGGCAACGGCGAAAAAGTCCGACCCGTCCCGGCGGTCTGATACTCGTGGACACCGGCGGTCTTCGCCGGAGCATTTACAGTGTCAGGAAGGACAGCAGCATAGTTTTCCGCTCGGATCACCCGGCGGCCGCCATCCACAACGAAGGCGGGGAGATAAAGGTAACAGAACGCATGAAGCGGTTTTTCTGGCACAAGTATTACGAAGCCACCGGTTCCTTCGGCAGGAAGAAGGACGGGACCCGGCGCAATGACAAAAGAACCATACAGCTGTCCACCGAAGCCGAGTTCTGGAAATTCATGGCATTGATGAAGGTCGGCAGGACAATCAAGATACCACAGCGCAAATTCATCGGCACATCTCCCGAGGTCGAGGCAACCGTCAGGGAGATAATCGAGGAAAATATAACAGAATACTTCAAAATTGATTTTGACATAAACGAGAAATGAGAAAGGAATTATACAACGCGATCAAGACCCGGCTTGAGGCTCTTTGCGTAAACGCTGCCGGGGAATATTACACAAGACCGGATGAAGCGGATGTCGATGACGAACTTTATCCTCGGGCTATAAAGCATATCGACCTGTGGAACCGCAATGTCGAATTCATCGATCAGGACACTCCATGGGAGCGTCCGGCGGTGTTCATCGAATTCGAGCCTATCCGTTGGAATGACATTGTTCCGGCGGTGGAATACCGTGCCGAGGCTAATGTCAGACTGCATATAGTTACTGACTGGGCTCCGGCATATAAGGATTTTGCCGGTGTCGGGATAGACCTTGATCTGCCCGATAAAATCCATGATGTGATCGCCGGCATCGATGGCGAGACCTTCAAAGACTTCCAACTCGCCGAGTCCCACACCAACCACGACCATGAGGATATTGTGGAGAGCATCGAGGTTTACAGCTACGTAGCCATCAAGAGTGCTGCGCCCAAAGCCCCATAAACGCCACGTGTCGCATTAAAACAACGGGAGCCGTTACCTTTATCGGGTGACGGCTCTATTGCGTTATATGGGCGAATAAACGGCTAAATTTGGCGTGATGGTTGCGCGCCCGGGTCTGTGAAAAGCATAATATCGGTGTATCCTGCATTATAATTCATGGTGGCGTTGAATTCCTTGCGCCGGCATCGGGCAAACGGGTTGCCGAGAGCCGGGTTCCGACCCATCCACTCGCACAGCTCCACAATGCATGATTTTTCGGACGTGAAATAGATGAAATTATGCCTCGGGAGTACCGACAGCACATCGAGGTAATCGGCGAGTCGCCAATACATACGGTAGGTGCCGACATCAGTTGAGAGGTACGGTGGGTCCACAAGGAATACAACTCCCGGGATGTTTCGATATCTTTCGAAAAGCTCTTTGTAGTCACACGAGGTTATCTCAAGCCCTTCGAGATAATCCGGGCATTCGGCATACCCGGATTTGCGGACATTATTGTAAAGAACTTCCTTGCGCATCTCAGGGATTGACATCTTGTATTTCATTGAGAACATCAACGATGACGAAATGGTGATGAAATCAAGGAATCCTGATTCTCGCTCCTCCGATTCCAGTATGCGGAATATCTCCTCCCGGGCATCGCCGGTCACCGGCTTATGGCGCGGGAACCGGGATGCGATGGGACGGATCAATGACAGCAGATGGTTGGTGCGCGATATGTTGTCGATGCGCCGGCGGTATCCGTCAAAGTCATTATATATCACTGTTGAATCGGGATGGAAGTGTTTTGTGATATGCGACAATAATCCGGAGCCTCCGAACAGGTCAACGAATACGGTGCCGGCGGGATATTGCTTTATAACCTCTATGAAGTGCTTGGCGAACATGCGCTTTTGCCCTACGAAAGGCAATGGCGCGGACATATACAGTTTGCTCATACGTTGAGTTTGAATCTTACCGTATCGTTGCCGGAGAGCAGCTTGCGGGTGTTGTCAATATTATTTTCGTAGATATGCACATTGCCGAGGAACAGCGTGATGGACTTGAGCGGCACATCAATGTGCTTTGCCATAAGGTAGAGATGGTATATGTCGGCGGGAAGACCGAGACTTGCGTCAGAGCTGCGCTGGTATGCGGTTAGTACAAGCTCGCCCTCGTCGATCTGGAACTGCACAAGCGACAGGCACGGCGTTTGATTTGATTGGGCGTTGGTCTCACTGAGGAACAGCACATAATTCTTTGAATTGCGCTTTTCCCGGTTGATACGGTCGATGAGCGGGGGCAGCTTCTCGAAGTAAGTGGGATAGGAATTGATGAGTATGGAGCCGCAGTAATCCCACCAGTTGATGCCGACCTCGCGGTATCGCTCCACTGAACTTTCACCCTGCATGAAAAGCTGAAGCTCGGTGCGCAGTTTCTTCCGGGCAATGCCGTGTTCCTCAAAAATATCGAGGAGGTCGCCCGGTGTAAGAGACAGTGACTGGTTGATCAGATAGAGTATATCTCCCTTGCGGTTGGTCTGTGTCTTGCCCTCCGAAAGGATACGGGCAAGAATTTGATGGTATTTGTTTTTTGCCATGATGATTTGTCGTTGGTGATGATGCAAAGGTAGAGCAGGGGAGACACCCCTTCACCACGGCAAAGACCAATCACACTGCACCCGGATTGCAGTCATTGCGGAAATGCCTGACAAGGCTATATACCTTCCTTTCGCTGATACCGTATTTCTCGGCAAGGACGGCTACCGCATAGGACACCTTTTCCCCGGCAAGAACCATATCGTTGAATTCACCGAAAAGGTCAATATAACGTGTGTCCTCGAGACGCACACCGATATTGCGTAGCCTTTCAAGCAGTTCCCGGTTGAATTTCAGTATCTCAAATATCGTCATATCGAAATTAATTGTTAATTTTGCAGTGTCTCACTTATTCAAATAGCACGGATTCACCGGCCGGTAAGGCATAATGCTCCCGGCGGCCGGTGAATCCGTGTTTGTGTTAAAGAGTAAGTGAGACGACTGTTTAACAAGCCGGGGGCATTTTTATGTCCTCCCCGGAGGGACAATGATATTTTTAGCTCATAACATCAACTATATTTGAAATTAATGTGTTATCTTTGCACTCAAAGAGTAGGTTTTAGCCTTTAAAGTCGTATGTGATCGACGTGTGGGTTATTGCTTACTCTTTTTTCATTATATGGTATATGGCTTCAGTGCGCTCTTTATAGACTTCGGTCTTTACAATCCAAGTGTCGGAACCGAGTTGAAGCTCATAAACGTTATATCCGGTTACGCCACGCTCCTTTTTCTTTTTGATGTTCGCGATAGCCTTCGGGTTCGTCATATCTTTGACTTCACCCAATGGGCTCTCGCGCACATAAACAAGATCTGATATGTGCAGATTGATTTTGGAGAACATTTCAGCCTCCTCGATATTCATGGCATGGGCTATTCCACGTTTGAATGATTTTTTAGTCTGGTAAAAATTCCCTGTCGCCAGATTCGGATGCCCGGCTTCAAGTCTGGTCGCATCTTCAACGATACTTTTACGATAATTCACGAACCCGGGATCTCGGCGGAATTCCAGACAGGAGCGTATGTACTTGCAAGCCGCGCAGACCTCATTGTCCGGCACGAATGCCCGGGCGAGCTTGAGCTTCCCTTTGGCTATGTCGCAGTCCCGGCAGCGACGGATGGTGTATGGGTTGTAATCCGGGACAGACTTTTGCTCCAGTCCGGGATTGAAACGGAATATCCCCTTGGTGTCGCGCTGGAGAGCGTCATCGCCGAGACGCATAGCCTCGTCATGCGGAGTCTCGGTGTATTTAGATTTGCGCACCTGAACCACGGTGCAACGGCAGTTCCAACCGTTGGGCGGATAGAATTCTTCCCAGAAAGAATCCGAAGGCGGCAGCGTCACACCGTCGAGAGCGGCATGTTCCGGACGCACCTTGTCATCCTTCTGGGTTCGGTACTGGAGATTGTAACGGTCACCGTCAGCCATGAACCTTTCCCATTTGGAAGCCATCTGTGCCGATGAAGCCACGAAATTATACTCAGACCGGAGCCAGTTGCGGTTGTAGATCTCATCGATATTCCGGGCATCGTTCAAAAACTGTTCGAACGGCTTTATAACACCGTTATCATCATAAAGCAACGAGAGAGCCTCATTGACCTCATGGTACGACTTCATGCCGGAGAAAACGAAGTTTGAGCGTTGAAGCCTCCGGCGCATGGCGTCCGACATATCGACCTTTTCAAACGACGAGTCGAGAGCCACCGCATGGGCATCCATGAATTCCCGGACTTGAGGGGTTGACAATATGTCGATGGCAAGTTCTGCGCCGTCTGTTTTGTACACAGCTTTCATCATACCATTGAATAATCCGGAGAGTCGCTTGCGTAAAGCATCCTCCTCTTTCCCGAGAGTCAGTGTCGGGGGATTGTCGCCGAGCCACCGGGCATAACGCTCATGCAGCCCCGCATAGTCAGCGGGGCTCAGTCGAAAAAACGGCGGGAATTCTTTTGCTTTCCGTCATCGTCAGGATTATCGTCAGAACTATCTGTCGGAGGTTCTGGCATCCTGTCGCGACGCTCTCCGACCGGCATGCCGTATTTGTCGGCAAAATATGACGGATCAACTTCGTAACGGTCGGCAATCATAGTCTCGTATTGAATCTGCTGTTCCGGAGTGTAATCAACCGCATCATTCCATTCAAAACGCAGTCCCTTCAGAGGGAAACCGTGTTTTATCATTCGTGGTATGAGCTGATTGTTCACTATGTCGCGCAGCATATCCCGGTCTGACTCAACAAGGTTCTCGAACACCTGAAGGTGAGTTTCCGATTGTGAAAGGGAGGAGCCGTCCTCGATGGTCATGGTCTGCCCGATGGTAAGTTTTGACAACTCCGAGTTTGCCCTGTCGATGCGCTTGTCATAGACGTTGAAAGCGTCGCCCTTTCCGGACTCGACAAACTGTATCTCGGTCTCCATGCCGGCGACCATGGAGAGAGCGGTTCCGGCATCCCGCATCATCTTTTCGAGGCGGTTCCACTCCTTAGGGTCGCGTGTCGTGGTTCGGGCAATGCGCATCGGCATCCCGAAAATCTCAGCGAAAGCGTCCCAGAACGCATTGGCATGTTTTTTCGGTATGGTCTGCTGGGCAGCCTTGAGATAAATCCCGAGGTCATCCGGCAAACCGGCCTCTATAAGCCAGTCGGCGTAGGGTGCCTCGTGATAGTTAACCCCGGATTTCCAGTCGTCGCCGATATTCACAACACAACGATGGTATTCCGGGATCACATGTTTTCGGGGGATGAGCTTCACGCCGTCATAGCAGAGGCAACCGTCGCCGTCACGGGTAAGTTCCCCGAGCTCGATCAGTGAATGCCCCCACCAGATGGAATCATGTGCGAGTCTCAGGAGCTGTTTGAACCATGACTGGTCGAAATAATGCCGAGCTTTCTCATCCTCGTCGCCGGAGGCGTTTACGAGTTTGAATGATCGGGACATCACGAATCCCCGGCGCTGGGTGGTACAGCCGGAGAGGTGCGGGTCGGCATCCACATCCCGATATATATCGTATAACTTGCGGCGGTTTGGTGAGTCAACGTTCAATGCCATCTGCCAAGCCATGCGCCAGTCGGCTATGTCCTGTTGGGTTAAGGCATCGGTCACCCGTTGAATCTCAAACACCGTGCGTTGGAACTTCTTGCGGTCTCCGGGCTTGGCGAGATTAAGATCACCATGCGGTGTATGCAGTATTGGAGCTTCAGTTTTCCTTGAGCGGAAATTCTGAAGAAAATTGTCGAGAATATTCATACCGTTACCAGTTATGCCGGAGCTTTCGTTCCGAGTGATAAATTATTGTATTTGTAGGGGAATTGTCGGAGTCATCTACAACAGGCAGATCAGGCACTATTTTCCCGGACTGGACCCCTTCGAGCCATTTGATGGCGCGCTCGTAGCGCTCCTTGCGTATCTCAATACCCATCTTTTGCGGTAAAGAAGCCACCATGTGGTATAGGGCTATATCAACCGTGTACATCACAATTAGCCGGTTGCGGCCGTCCCCCTCGGAGCCGAATATTGCGGCGCAGTCATATACCGGTCGCAGATATCCGGAAATCTCCTCCATCGCCTCAAGTTCGGCATTGGCACGGTTCTCGACTGAAGCACGGGATATCACCTTCAGTGCGTCATCACCGACAACCACGCTGTAATCATCATCTGTCACAAACATATTATAAAAGGTTATCGGGTTACAAACAGCGCTTTTTTCTCTATGTCATCGACAGTCACTCCCTTGCGGAACCTCTTGCGGCGCACAAGCTCCTTTATGGTCTGCTTGGGCACAACCTTGAGCTTACCGTTCAGGGATATGACATAATATCTCATGCCGAACAGTCCGGCGAGCTCCTTTGCTTTGCGCACAGCGCGACGATAGCGCCATGCGAATACATACTGTCTGATTCTCTCTATCATAGTTACCACATATTTTTGGGTGACCGTCTTTCGATGACCACCGGTTTGAAAACTTCTTGTCTTGAGCATCGCTGGAGAATCCATATAGCACCCTCGTCAGCATCCGGAGCGTCGTCATGGGCGCGGGAGCCACGCTCAAGCGAAAGGGTCTGGTCGATTCCGACCTGCATGTCCGGCGACTCCTTCAGCTCCTCGTTGTAGAAAACCTTGCCACGCTCCCACAGCGGCGACACAGCCTCGATGCGCTGTATCTTTTCCGGCTTTTTTCGGGTGTCCGGCATCAAGGGGAGCTGATATCCCCTGAGTCGCCCTTCCGCATCGAATTCGTCAAGGATTATGTCCTGCATGAAATTCGCTTCCATGAAGAATGACACCACCACATCGTCCGGCAAAGACTCGTAAAGATTATATAGCCAGCGGACCATGCCCGATACCGTGTCCTGCCGCACATAACAGTCGATCAGATGCAGTTCAGTGCCGACCTTGCCCCACAGACGCGAGGCTTTATAGTCGTTAGAGGTCGTTGATTTGAACGAGGGGTCGGTATAGCACACGAGCATGTCGTATTTATGCAGCGGAAGTATCTTCTTGAAGCGTATCCACTCGTGCCGGAAGATAGTACCGTCCTTTATCGGATTATGCATCATTTCCTTTTCCCATGCACGATAGCCCACGAATTCACGGTAAGCCTCCGCCTCCTCGCGTGTCCATTTATCCGCCCACACCGGATTTCCTTCGGCATCGACAGCCTTTATTTCCGACACATGGACTCCCTTCGAGGCGCATATATTTGCGAGGACAGAGGTTTTGGATATAAGGTTGCCGACCATGATGAAGCGGCCACGTCCCACGTCGAGCGCGCCGAACAAAGCTTCCTTGACCCAATCGGTCAAATCCTTCACGCGCTTTTCGTTGCGGCACGTTTCGTCATCGTCCAAGTCGTCTATGACTATGAAGTCAGGACGGGCCTCCCGGTCACGCAGACCTCGGGGTGACTGGCCGCGCCCCACGGCGAGGAACTTGGCCCCGCCCTTGGTTTTGAATTCCCCTTCGAGCCATGAGCCGAGGTTCTTCTGTTCGCCGAAATCAGCAATCAGCTTCTGGTTATACTCAAGCTCCGCCTGAAGGTCTCCGAGCAGACGCACGGCGCTGTCCTCCGACTTGCCTACCGTCACCATGAAATCAATCAGGCGCTTCGGTTGGAAAATCAGCCAAAGGGGAATGAATACTCCGATATGGGTGGATTTGGCATGACCACGCGGCCATTTGAACACCGCCTTCAGGTTCGGTGTGTTCCTGATCTTCATGGCTGCTTTGGTGTGGAAAGGCGCGTTGTGTATAACCTTTACCACCTCCCCGGTGGATTTGTCCCGGAGCGTCATGAAGTGTGCGAAATAATACTCGCAGAATTCATTGTAATTGGAAAGCAGCCTTTTGATGCGCCGGTCACGCTCCGCCGGAGATTCGCGTGCCACCGCGAGGGACACGCCCGTCATCGACTGCACATCCCGGCAATGCTCCCGCCATTTCTCCAGAGCGACTTTCTGGTCAGCCGTCAGCTTTTTTGCCATAGTATCATGCCAGTGAGCCTTTGCCCACCGATTCGATTATGAACTTGTCCTGAAAACGATTGATCTGCTTGATGAGCTCCACGGTGACTTCCGGGTCTGTCTTAGCCCTGAATTCGAGCCATTTCGAGAAAGCGGTGAACACCTCAATCGCATCCACCACATTGGCCTTCTTGTCGAGCTTCTCTATTACCGATGATAGCTTTGCGAGTCTGTCACCGAGAGAGGACATCATAGCCGGGTCTTTAGAGCTGTTGACCTGCTCAATGAGGTTGTCGATTGTCAGGAGCAGCTTGTTGACGAGTTCCGGACGGGTTATGTTTTTGGCGGCTCGGGCCTCCTTCCATCCCTCGGCTGTGCACCACTTCGATATGGTCGTGCGTGACACGCCGGTCTTGTCGGCTATCTCTGTCTGCTCCATGCCGGACATGAACAGTGCCCGGGCTGTGGATTTCTTTTTTTCCAGTTCTGCTTTAGTCATGATGATAATGATTTTTGCGCTTTTGCAATGCAAAAGTGGCGAGTTCGACCGTGCCGGCAAAAAAAGTGAGCAATGGTTTCATAGAAGTGTGCAACCGTTTCACACTTTTTTGTCAGGCAGGGAATTACCCTGTAATATTGCATCGAAATTCAAACGCATCACATCGCAATGGGAAAACGAGTAAGACTAACGGACGACAGCCTGAACAGCCATGGCAGCCGGGTGCTGACAGCCGGGTGCGATACCGCGCAGTATGAGCGGAACCCTGTGCTGCTATATATGCACGAGCGAGGCAAGGTCATCGGCTTCATGAAGGACATAGAGGTCAAGGACGGTGAGATTACCGGGGAGCCGGTCTTCGACTGTGCGACCGAGTTGTCGAAACAGTGTAAGAAACAGTGGGAGGTCGGTTCCCTCCGCATGGTGAGCATAGGCATCGACGTGCTTGAACTTAGCGAGGAGCCGGAACATCTCGTCGCCGGGCAGACCGCTCCCACAATCACGAAGAGCAAAATCTTCGAGACCTCCATAGTAGATATCGGTGCCAATGACAACGCCATAGTCATGCGCCATAATGGAAAGCAGATAACGCTGGGCAGAGACAGCGAGAACCCCCTGCCCGCACTCAGTAATAAACCTCAAACAACAAAACAGCAAATGGAACTCAAGACCATTGCCCTTAAACTGGGCTTGCCGGAAACGGCAGATGAAACGGCAGTTCTCGCCAAAGTGACGGAATTACAAGCCGCCGCGACCGAGAACGAGCAGTTAAAGAAAGACAAGGCCGGGCTCGAGCTTACTCAGGTGACATCCGCAGTGGAGCTTGCCATCAGAGAAAATCGCCTTACCGAGGACAAGAAGGAACACTTCATCAACCTCGGCAAAACAATCGGCATCGACTCGCTTAAAGCAACTCTTGATGCCATGTCCCCGCGTGCCCGCCTTAGCAAGACGGTAAACTCCTCAAGTGATACGACCCCGGTTTCAGGAGAAGCCAAGACCTACACCAAACTCAGCGAGGTTCCGGAGGAGGAGCTTCTGAAGCTTCGAAAGGACAACCCCGGCGAATACCGCCGTCTCTACAAATCCGAGTACGGCATGGACTGCAACATCTAACCAACAAAAATAACCGCAAATGAAAACAACATTAAAAATCCTTTGCGCCCTGCTTTTCAACATTGTGATGGGCGCGGTCATGGCGACTGCCGTTGATGTGCATCCCCTTGCGGGTTCTGCCGCAATGGTCGCCGTGGGTTCCGTGATGAGTTTCGTCCCTTCGGTCGGATCCGCGCTCCGGGCCGGTGTCTATGCCGAGATATGGACCGGCGAACTTGTCAAAGCTTTGCGCGAGTTCCTCAGCGGCTCATGGCTCGACGGGGTGCCGGACCAGTCCTCGATAGTCAACAACGATGTCATACACCTCGTGGATGTGGGGGTTGACCCGGATGTGCTGATCAACAACACCACCTATCCCATCGAGACGCAGAAGCTTGATGACGGAGATATCGCGATAAACCTTGACAAATTCCAGACCAAGGCGACCCCGATTACAGATGACGAGCTTCATGCCATTACCTATGACAAGATGTCGCGTGTCAAAGAGAGTCATGGCAACGCCATCAGCGATGCCAAGTTCCGCAAGGCTGCACATGCGCTTTGCCCCAACGAGAACAGCGCCACTACCCCGCTGTTGAAAACCACCGGTGAGGTCGATCCCGAAACAGGTCGTCGCCGTCTGACTCCCAATGACCTTGTTGCGCTAAAAGCTGCCCTTGACAAGCTTAAGGTTCCCACGGATAACCGTCGATTAGTGCTTTGTACAGATCATGTAAATGACCTGCTCCTCGTCAGCCAGACTTTCCGTGAACAGTTCAATATCGACCGCAACACCGGAAAGGTGGGCAATCTGTACGGCTTCACCATTTACACCTATGCTGCATGTCCGCTCTATACCACCGCCGGTAAAAAGAAGGCTGTAGGTGCCACTGCCGAAGCCGGCGAGTTCCAAGCCTCCTTCGCCTTCTACACACCCCGTGTATTCAAGGCCACCGGCTCTACCAAGATGTATTACAGCGAGGCATCCACCGACCCGTTGAACCAGCGTAGCCTCATCAACTTCCGTCATTACTTCATCTGCCTGTTCAAGAAGCAGGATGCGGGAGCTGCCATAATGAGCGGATACGAAGCCCCGGCAGCAAATAAGGGTTAAAGATGGCAAAGCTGCAGTATTTAGTCCTCCACTGCACGGCGACACCCGAAGGGCGTGAGGTGACGGCTGCCGATATACGGCGCATGCACCTCTCCCCGGTGCTGCCGGAGGCCGTGGATGGAAACAAGTAGGTTACACCGACATTATTCATCTTGACGGCAGCGTTGAGCGTCTGGTCGATAACAACGAGGATGCCAACGTCGATCCGTGGGAAATCACTAATGGCGCCAAAGGTTACAATTCTGTCAGTCGTCATGTGGTATATGCCGGGGGCTGTGACAGGGCGATGAAGCCCAAGGATACCCGCACCCCTGCGCAGCTCAAGGCAATGGAAGCGTATGTAAAGGACTTTCATTGCCGCTTCCCCGGAGTCAGAATAATCGGCCACAACGAAGTGGCGGCCAAAGCCTGTCCGAGTTTCGATGTCCAGAAATGGCTTAAGTCGATAGACATAAACCAGTAAACAACAATTAAAACCAAACACAGCGATGTCCTTCAGCGAAATCCTCAACATATTGCTTGGTGGCGGTCTTGTCGCCCTCGTGGTGGCGGTAGCTACTATGAAAGCGACCGTGCGCAAGGCTAACGCCGATGCAGAGAAAGCCCGGGCAGATGCCGAGACCGTGCGTATCACCAACACCGAGAATGCCACACGGATTTTGGTGGAGAATATCGTAAAACCCTTGAAAGATGAACTCAACGCTACGAGAACAGACCTTCAGTCAACAAAGAAGGAGATGGCTTCAACCAAACGCGAGATGGCCCGGTTGCGCAAGGCTGTCGAGGCTGCTTCCGGCTGCCGTCATGCTGATTATTGTCCTGTGCTTTTCAAGTTGCGCGACAACCAAAAAGACTCAGATGCAGCAGGAGCAGACATCTTCGACATTCGAGAGGAGCGACACGACGGGTATTGTAGTAAAACACATTCAGACCGAGATGATCCCGGGGAGCAAGGTGAATCTTACGGTATCCGTGGACAGCCTCCTTAAGCTACCAGAGGGAGCCGTCTTTCGCGAAAGTAAAGACCGGGCGCATATAGAGGCGAAGCAAAAAGGTGGTGTGATATACATTACCGGCACATGTGATTCGCTGCAACGTCAAGTAGAATACTACGAGGCACTCTATCATACTGCGCGTGATGCTCTCGAACAGAAACAGAACGAACTTATACAGGAGCGGCAGAAACGCTCAGACCCATTGGCAGACCCTATACTGATTTATGTTTTGGGTATAGTTTCCGGGGTACTTGTAACAATTACATTCAATCTGAAAAAGAAAGAGAAATGAACAAAGACTTCATGTACGGCATAGGTGCCGTAAAATATAAAAACAAGAAAGTCGGCTATATAGCCAAAAACAGTTTCGACATGGGCGGTACGAAGCCCGAGTCTGCCGAGATAGATGCGGAGCAGGTCCCGGGTGCGCCGGTTCTTGTGATACCTCAGTCAAACGGTAAGATCGGACCCAAGTTCGACATGATCCAGTTGAATTTCGAGAGTCTTCAACAGCTCCTTGGCGGTTCTCTCCATAAAAAGGGAGAGAAAGTGACAGGCTGGACCGCCCCGAGAAAAATCATAGTGATGGAAGGGCCGTGGGAGCTTGAACTTGTTTCCGGCCAGTCCGTACTTATCCCCAACGCCACGCTGCTGTCGGATCTCGGCGGCAAGCTCACCCTCACCGAGACCGCAAAGATTGAAGTAGAACTGAAGGTGGCGGCGCCTGTGGCCGACAAGGTCCCCCCTTACGGAGTGTTCGAAAGCACGGAATTACCGACAGAATGGAGCGCCGACAACGGATGGCTCCTTCCCGAAGAGACCGAAGCCGCAGCCGGCTCCTAATCCTGACAGAGCATGGATGAAGCTACGGCAAGGGCGATACAGTGCGAAGCTGCCGACGCGCTGTTGAACCGTGGAATATCAATTCCGCTAAAGGGATTCAAGGTGCCGTTCCGTAAACGCCCAGTCGTGCTTCGTGTCACCCTCAAACGACCTTACATGTCCGGGCAGATAGATTTTGCCCGGACATATCTGTCAATGGGTGTGACGGCGGCGCAGATGGCGGCTTTCAACAGCGAGGAGCAGATGCGGTTCATCGCCGACCACGGAGCCAAAATATGTCACATGATAGCATGTGCCATCTGTGTCGGTCCCATTCGGCGCCGGTTCCTGCGCCCGGTCTCATGGTTTATCCGCAACTGTGTGGAGCATCGTTACCAGATTGGTGCCATACATCGTTTTGTGAGTCTCATGGGTACCGACCCTTTTACGAATATTATCAGATTGGCCGAGCGGACGAATCCGATGAAGCCGAGACTGAGCCGAAAGGCGAAGATGAGTTAACGAGCGGTTATGAAAGCTCCCATAGCATCTTCGGATTTATATGGCAGATCGCCGACGTCACAGGATGGAGTGTTGACTACATCCTTAACAAGGTGAACTATCAGACCTTGATAATGATGTTGAGTGATGCTCCTCATTACAAAAAGACAAACAAAAGCCCCAAATCATCTTCCGGCAATAACATTGTAAACGCCACTCCGGAAGAGCAGGCTGCAGAAGTAGCCGGATTTTTCAAAAGCAACCTGAAACATTGAAAAAGCATGAAGCCAGTAGAGCTTGAGATATTTTTACAGGACGGACTGTCCCCCGGTCTTAAGAAGGCCGGTCAGACAGTGGCGCGTTTTTCCGATGAATCCAAAAAGGAGCTCAAGGAAATCACCGAATCCCTGAAGCTGCAGAAAAGCTATGTCAGCGGCATGGAGAAGGAATATGCCCGTCTTGAAAAGAGCCTAAAAAATGCGGCACCCGGTAAAAGCTGGATGGAGGCTCAGGCTAAACTCAAAGCCTACAAGAGCGAACTGGAAGGGGAACGTGCGGCCATCAGGCAATTGGAGGAAGAGCAACGCCGACTCAAGGCAGAATCCGAGAATGCCGGGCAGTCACTGCGTATGCAGCTACGTAATGTCCGCGAAGAGATAGCCACATTGCTGTTGGCTTACCGTTCCCTGACAGATGCAGAGAAACAGACTGCGCAAGGTCGGGAACTTGCCCGCCATATCGATGAACTTACCGAGAAAGCCGGAGAGCTCAACGATGCAATAGTGGACACTTCCCAAGCCGTCACCAACGCAGCATCCGACACTCGCGGCTTCGATCAATTGGCGGGAGGTATGCAGCTTGTCGTTGACGGGTTCGGGCTGGCGACCGCCGGAGCACAGGCTCTCGGACTCAGCGAAGCCGACCTCATTGAAGTACAGACACGTCTGCAGACGGCACTTGTGGCGAGTAATGCCCTTACCTCCATGCAAGTCAATCTTCAGGGGCAGTCCGCCCTCATGCAGGGAGTCAACACAATACAGACCAACGCCGCCGCCACTGCCGAGACCATACGCACATGGGCGGTAGGGCGCGGTGTCATCGCCACCAAAGCGGCCACGGTCGCACAGGCGGCATTCAACGCTGTAGCCAAGGCGAATCCCTATGTGCTGCTCGCGATGGCCATAGTCACCGTTGTAGGTGCCCTATACGCGTTTGCGAAAGGCAACGATGCCGCAAAGAAAGCCGAGGAGGAGCGTCAGGCACAACTGGAGCGCACAAAGGAAATCAACGGGGAAATCGCCCGGTCGATAGGGGAAAGTGCGGGTTCCCAGATTGCCGCATATAATAAACTGCAGCGCGCGTGGAAAGCCCTCGGGGATGACATGTCAAAGCGGCGTAAATTTGTCGATGAGAACAAGAAGGCTTTTCAGGAACTTGGATTGTCTGTAAACAATGTCAAGGATGCGGAAGCTGTGCTTGTCAACAACACCTCTAACGTGGTGCAATCATTCGTTCTGCGCGCCAAGGCGGCTGCTCTTGACAAGGCTGTCACCGGCGCTTACTCGACGATGATCGAGAAGCAGGAACTTGCCCGGCGCAATGCCCGGTACGGTGTCAAATCCAAAGGTGATGAGGTTAGTTACGCTGATGCAAAGGCACGTGGCATGAAGGGGGTACGGGAGGTCGCTCACGATCACTATGCCGTGACCTCTGCCGGTGTCGGAAGGACGTGGAAAACTTACACCTATGAAGTCAGTGATGCGCAGACATATAACTCAGAAAGCAACAGGCTTGCCCTTCAGGAGCGTGACCGTCAGATAAAGGCGGCCGCTGATGAAGCTGAAAAACGCGTGGGTGATCTGCAGAAAGAAATCGGGGCGACTGAGGACGCCCTTGCAGCACTCAGAATTCCACAGATGGCAGCCACAACTGTAGAGAGCCAATCTAAGACCGTTCCCGGCAAAGATGAGCGGTTGGAGGCAGTCCGCAAGGCTGCGGAGGAGTTGCGTAAGCTCCGTTGGCAGAACGAGCAGGATGAAATCGACCAAATGGCCGACAGTGCCGAGCGCCGCCGCCGTCAGATAGCTCTTGACTATGAGAAGCAATGTGCCGAGATAGACAAGATGCGGGATGATTTTGCCGCACGGAATAAGGAAGCCGGAACTGTCGGGCTGAATGAATACGGGTTGACTACCGAGCAGCAGGAGCAGATCACGAGGGCGCAGGAAAGCGCGGACGCCGCCATGAAAGCCGGCACGGACAATCTTTATAAGGAGCTTCTGGATAAATATCAATCCTATGCCGACCAACGCAAAGAAATAGAGGAGCGGTATAACTCCGAGATAGCGGAGCTTCGTAAAGCCCGGTTACAGGCTGAATCTGCCGGAGATGCTGAAGCTGTGGCGCGGATTGACCGTTCCATGGCCGAGGCTATAAAATCCAAAGGGAAGGAACTGATGGCGCATGACTTCGATGTGCTGCGCCAGTCGCCCGATTATATCCGCGCCTTTGAGGATCTTCGCGGCACCTCGACCGAGACCCTGAACGAACTTCTTTCACAGCTTGAGAAAGCCAAGACCGCAGCGTCCTCGGTTCTTGACCCTCAGGACCTGCGCGAATATACTACGACAATCCGCGAGATAATGGATGAGTTGGACAGCCGTGATCCGTTTGGTGCTTTGTCTAAAAGGGCGCAGGAATTGTCGGTGGCCCAGCGTGAGCTTGCTGCAGCCAAACGGCAGCTCGATACCGTGACCAACGGAGGCAAAATCTTTACAGGTCTCAAGTCCGAAGGCGTTGACGCCAACGGCAAGCCGGTTATTGTAGCCACCTATCTCAGCATGGGCGAGGCGCTGAAAAAATACACCGAGGCAAAGGACCGGCATGTCAGGGCGAGCAACAACTTTGTCAAGGCAGAGAAGGAAGCCCGGGATAGCGTCTCGCAGCTGACGGAAGCCATTAAAGGTGTCGGCAATGCCATCGGAGGTACTGCCGGCGAGATTGTGGGTCTGATAATGGATATCGGGAGCTTTGTCACTGACACCATCGACGGAATAGCCACCGTGCAGAAAGTCGGCGTGGAGGCTGTCTCCGCAGTCGAGAAAGCCTCGATAATTCTGGCCCTTGTTTCCACTGCGGTTCAGTTACTGCAGAAGATAAGCGAGCTTGGCAACAACAAGGCATTCAAGGAATACGAAGCCTATGCTGAGAAGGTAAAGGAGATCAACGCCCTAACTGACGCAGTGAGCCAGTATCGAATAGCCGTTATGGATGCCCGCCATGAGGAGGACACATGGTTTGCCGAGGACGGCCTGCGGAACCTGCGAAACTGGCGTGAATATCATGACGAGGTTTATGCCGCCTATGTGAAGAAGGCAGCCGAGGCGCAGGCAATATACCGCAATCAAAGCGGCGGGGGCTGGCTCACCGGAGCATTCAATTGGGTGATGGGCAACCTGTCCGCATTGTCATGGTGGGACGAGTGGCGGGACATCTGGGGACAGGGGGGCTATAAAGAAGGCACTACGGCAGCAATCAATAATCTCCGTATCGAGACACGCAAAAAGAGCAGCGGATTCCTCGGTTCGGGTATTGGAGGCCATTCCCAGAAAACCGAAGACCTTGTGTCTTGGGCGCGCAAAAACGGTCTCGGCGAACTGTTTGATGATAGAGGGCTTATAGACAAGGAGCTTGCCCGTTCGATACTTGACAACTACGGCAATAAACTTGTCGGCCAGACCAAGGAGACTCTTGAGGCCCTCATCGAGCTTCGGGAGAAATATGACGAGTATCTTCAGAACCTGCACGAATATGTAAGTTCCCTGTATGAACCGCTTGTCGGCAACTTCGTGGACGGTTTATGGGACTGGCTCGACAACGGCAAGGATGCGCTTGATTCCTTCAAGGAGTATGCATCCGACACATTCCGGAACATAGTAACCGACATGCTCAGGACGATAGTCCTTGACAAGGTGGTGGGGAGCTTCAGTGACGACATATCCGCTCTTTATGAGAAATACGCTGAAGGAAAGATGACCGAACAGGAGCTTATGGGCGAGGTTGCCAAGCTCACCGCGGGACTCATCGACCGCTACGGAAGCAATCTCCCCACGCTTGAAGGATTGCTTGAGACCGTCGCGGGTATGTTTGACAAAGCCGGCATCGACATACGCCACCCTGACGATCCGGACTCAGAGTCCCAGTCGCAGTCCCAAAGCGGGAGGGCCGGTGTCTATACCGCCATGTCGCAGGATCAGGGCACCAAACTCGAAGGGATAGGCACGAGCGTACAGATGCACACTGTCTCCATCGACGAGAATGTGGAGGATGTCTCCCAAAAAATGGGTGTGGCGCTCGACCGCTTGGCGAAAATAGAGGAAAATACCGGGGACACGGCCCGGAATACCCGTGAAATCAACGAGAAACTTGATCAGATAATACGTGACGGAATAAAGATATAAGACTATGTGTGGACTTGACGGACTTGTTACAATCAACGGCATCGACATCTGGAGTGAGTTCGGAGCCTTCCTGACCGAGGAGAAAGCCGGCGGCAGGGAGAACCTCACCGCCATCATGGCACCTTCCAAGGTCAAGAGTCATGTCGGAGTGAATATACGGGAGCATGACGGCACCAAATATTCAGACAAACTCGATGTTAAAAACGAGGAGCGTGAAGTTACCCTGCATTTCGCCATATTCGCACCGACGGTTACCGGATGGCTTACCCGGTATCGTGCATTCATAACGTTCTTGAAGCAGGGTGCCGACGGGTGGCTTTCATTTAACTTCCCCTCCATCGGTCTTACCATGCGCATGTATTATATGTCGAGCACATCTTACAAGCCCCTTACATATCTATGGAAGGAGGGGGTTCAGGCAAGCCGTTTCAAAGTGACATTCAAGGAGCCGGAACCATCTTTTTAACCGTATTATAACGATGTTACAATATGCTTATAAAGATATACGACAAAACAGGTATCCTGAAGGCGGAGCTGTCCCCTGAAAACTCATCGACACAGGTCAAGGAGATACAGGGGGATAATGTGCTGTCCCTGTCCTTCACATTGCCCCGGCATATAGCTCTTGATGTCGATGATTACGCGGACTTCATGTGGGAGCGATATTGGCTGACAAAGCAGTACCGTCCCAAGCAGAAAAGCACCGGCGAATGGATCTACAACCTGAAAATGTACGGTGTCGAGAGCCTTATAAAGAATTTCCTTGTGATAAAGAGCGTGGACGGTGATAACGAGCCGGTGTTTACGCTTACCGCATCCCCGAGGGAGCATCTTGCGTTGATTGTAAAATGCATCAATGACGGTTTCGGCACGAACGACTGGAAAGTGGGCATAGTCGAAGGCGTTGACAACATCGTTATAGACTACCGGGGCAAATATTGTGACGAGGCGCTGCGTGAGCTCGCCGAGAAGGTCGGTGTGGAATACTGGGGAGAGGGAACCACCGTTAATTTGTGTCGTTGCGAACATGGGGAACCTTTGACACTCGGATATGACAAAGGTCTGACTTCCCTTGATTGCGGCGATGCTGATAATGTAAAATTCTACACAAGGCTGTTTCCGGTCGGAAGCAGCAAAAACATAGACCAGACAAAATACGGTTCGTCCCGGCTTCGCCTTCCCGGCGGTCAACGCTATGTGGAAGTCAATGCCGATAAATACAGCAGGGTGGACCATTATGAGGAAGCGGCATTCTCCGGAATATATCCTCATTATACGGGTACTGTCAGCAGCGTCAGGAGTGAGGAACTTACCGGCGAGGACGGCAATAAATTCACGGTTTATTATTTCAAGGACAATAACCTGCCGTTTGATCCGAACCAATATGAGATAGGCGGTCTTGTAAAGCGTGTGTCGTTTCAAGAGGGCAGCGAGCTTGCCGGTCTTGGCAACGAGGATAACGGCACATATTATTTCGAGGTCAATTTTGACAGCGCTACCCGTGAGTTTGAAATCATCACCATCTGGCCATACGATGACGGTACACAGTTGCCGGGCACGACGCTGGTGCCTAAGCCCGGTGACAGGTACATTCCTTGGAACATCAGGATGCCCGATGAATATTACAGGCGTGCTGAAGCCGAACTGCTGGACGCCGTAAACAAATATAATGCCGACCACGCCCTTGACGTAGCGGTGTATAAGGCCCCGACAGATCACGTATGGATTGAGCAGAACAATATCGTTCTGACGGTAGGTCGGCGTGTGCGCCTTGAGAGCGAGAAATATTTTCCCGGTCCCGGTTATCGAGACAGCCGCATTACAAAAATAACCCGTAAGGTCAATCTGCCTTCGCAGATGGATCTTGAGATCAGTGACGCATTGAGCCGTCGCACCCTCGATAAGGTGCGGGATAATATAACCGGCATCAAGAACTATGTCGAGAGCGGAAAAGCGGGGTTGCCGGATATCATAGGCACCGGTGACAATACACCGTTCACTGATACAAACATATTGAGCGCGCTGCGCACGATCAAGGAGATTGCCAAGCGTGCGCTCTCCCGGCTTCATGACGACGAGGCGGCGGGGCTGATCAAGTTCCTTGCCGGGCTGGAGGTCGGCACTTACAAAGAGGGGCTGAGCGGAGCTAAGATCGATGCTGACGGCAACGCCATATTCGGTGAACTGCTCACCCGGCTCAAGGCTACGCTTGCGCAGCTGCAGGTCAACGGCGCATCCGAGTTCCGGGGTCAACTATCGAGCGAGGATTTCATCTCCGGCTTCATCGGCGGCAAAGGGTGGTCCATATTCAAACGTGAGGTTCTGAACGCCCTCGGCATACCGGAAACGAAATATACCGCCGAGTTCGACGACATAGTGATACGCGGCACCCTCCGTGTTTTCACCATGGTGATATCCCAGTTGCTGGGCGAGAATGACAACCGCATCTTCACAGGTATGATGGAGGTTGACCATTACGACCCGGCGACAGGCAGGGTCTATCTCCAGACTCATGACGGCAAATTCTACAATCCATTCCGCAAGGATGACTACATAATGGTGCAGCAGTATAACGGTATGCCCTCTGGCGAGAACGACCATTATATCACCAAGCACTATGAGCTTATCATCACCGATGCAGGCTGCGGCGACCAGAGCGACGGCGAGGACCGTCTCGACTGGGTGGAGTTAAAAAACTTCGTGTCGGCAGACGGCAGGGCTGCCGCCGATGTCATATCCAAGGGCGACACGTTCACGAGGGTTGACAACGCCACCGATGCCGACCGCAAGGGTCTGATCCAAATAATCACGGTCGGCACCGCCACGCCTTACATGGATATTGTCTATGGAATGAAAACCGATCCGGACAATTACCTGAAGGGAAGGCTCGGCAATCTTCAAGGCATACACCATCACCTTTTCGGGTGGCTCGACGGCTTCGGCGAGCTGCTGACCAACCTATATGCCGTCGGGGATTTTAGGCTGCGGCGCACGGGCGAGAGCATTGATGCCAAGATAGAGATGCTCAAGGCGATGTTCGCCACCCGGTACAGCAACCTCCGTTATGAGCTTACCGAGGATGACAACTACCTGCGCAACGCCACCTTCGACGAGACCATGGACGGATGGACCGTTCAGGACGACGGCAAGGTGATAACCTCCAACGGCAAAGCGTTGCTGATGAACGGCAACACCTATGTCGCCGACGGCAGGATAGCCGGTATCGAGCAACTTGACGGTCGCAACGTGCTGCATATAAAAAAGAGCATGATCCGTCAGGCAAACGCATTGATCCGGAAGCCCGGCACCCATAAGGAATATGTGCCTCCCGCGCACAATGACATGACCGACCAATGGGTCGATGTCAAAGATACGCTTTATATGAGCATCTGCTTCTTTGCCAAAAGCGACGGTACCCTGACTATCGGAATGAGCGGAGCTACATCGGAGCCCGGTTCCCTCCCGGTTCCGGCAACTGTGGCTGTCACCTCCTCGATGGAGTGGCAGGATCTTCAATGGCAGGGCACATGGGACGGCAAAGGGGATTTCGTGCTTCAGTACACCGGCGACATGTATGTGTCGATATTATCCGTCACAGACAAGCCCCTCGATGACTTCAAAAAAGAGGTCTCGACGCAGATTATTCAGACAGCCGGTAATATCAGGCTGCTTGGCACCAATATCAACAATCTGAAGGGCACGGTCACCAATCTCGGCATTGAGCTTGACGCGGCCGAGGAGCAGATAAGAATATACGCCGACAAATACGACAAGCTCAACGGCACCGTCACACAGATCGGCATAGACCTTGACGCGGCCGAGGCGACCCTGTCGCTCCATGCAAATTACATTGACAACATTAACGACAACATCACACGGCTCGGTGTCAGGCTAAATGCGGCCGAAGGAAGCATAACAAACTATGCTACGCGGATAAGCGCCAACGAGACCGCCATCTCGGCGCTCCGTGTCAAGACCGACTCCATAAGCTCGACAGTGGCGGGTGTTCAGGGTGACCTCGACACAGCCAAGGCGAGGATCGAGGCGGTCGCGGCCATTGCCAACAGCGCCGGTGACGCAAAAGTATATAATCAGGCAAGCAATCCATGGAATTCATGGCCCAGCGGTCAGGAACATAAATATGTGGGTGCCACGTGGCACAACACCTCTGACGGACACACCTACCGTTATATCGGTTACGACAACTCCAACACGTGGGAGGATATAACCAACCAGCAGGACAGCGTGAGCTATATCCTGCAAAACAAGGACAAAATCAGCACGGTGGTCGGCAGCTTCGACAGCGCCGGCAATCTGACCAACACGAGCGGTCTTGTGACCACCGCCTACGCCAGTCAGATCTACGCCACCAAAACGACTGTGGATGCCCTGAGCGGACGCGTCAGCACCGCCGAGGCGAGCATCAACGTGCATTCCACCCAGATAGCCATGCGGGTAGAGAAGGACGGCATAATCTCGGCAATAAACCAGAGTGCGGAGTCCGTTACCATCCAAGCGTCTAAAATCAACTTCAACGGCATGGTGACGATGAACAACTCTTTCCGTGTTGAGACAAACGGCACCACCCACATCGGAGGATTTGTCGTGTCCGGCAGCGGTCTGACCAACGGCCCCGATTTCAGCAACGACGCCTACATAATCTTCCGTAACGACGCCCACGGATGTTTCGCCGGGATAGGCGGCAACGTGCTTCCTTCGACCTCCGGAGCGAGAGGTGTTGCACGGTTTGAGAACTACGATGATTCTGACTGGTGGGGATTGGGTCACAACTACGCCCTTCTTGTCGGTGCCCGTGGAGCTGCGGACAACAGCGCCATAGCCATAAGCGGTGGCTACGTTTCCGGCCTCGCACTGAAAACTCAGGTCATAGGCCACGACAGTATCACACAGACGACCGTTCCGACGACAAAGAGCGTCACCATAGCCCGAGATGTCAACAGCGTGTATGTCTCAACCCATTTCAACTGGCGCGCCAACAGCAGCAAATCCTACGAGTCCAAGACCCGCGAAATAAGACTGACCCTTCCGGACATGCAGCCCTACGATAACGGGCACGTCCTGTTTATCAAACGTGGTTCCAACAACGGCAACTATGTGCGGGTGATACCGGGCTGGAGTTACCGCCGTGAGTATAATTCCTCCACGATGAAATGGGAGACCAAAAGCGGACGCAGCTATATAATCTATGATAACGAAAGTTACGCGACCTATTCCAGCCCGTTGACTATCGAGAGTTGCGGCGATGCCATGTGCTTTATTTACCATCGGGAATTGCAGGTGACTATAAGCAATGTGACCTATTACGGCGCATGGGTTCAGCACAAGTTCCCGAGGGAATGGTAATGATATGAGTAAAAATTCCAAAATACAAAAACAATGAAAGTGAACTTCAACAAACCGTTTGTGGACTGCTTCGGCAAAGAGGTGGTCAACGAAAAGACCGGCAAAGGAACCAACATCGCCGAGTCACTGTGTATGGTAATCTTCAACCTTAACAACGTGGGGGGCGCCCCTATGCCTCCGGAGAAGAAATACGAGCTCCATAAGATCAGCCGCAAGATAGCGGCCGATCCGGAATCGGTTGAGATGACCACCGAGGAGGCCAGCCTTCTCAAGGAGGTGGCAGCCGAAGCCTATTCGTGCGGAGCCTACGGGCAGATAGTCGATATAATAGAAAACAATGTCTAACCATCAAAAATAATCAAACATGGAAAAGAAAGCAGAAAACTCCACCACCAACTACGCCCCGGAAAAAGTCACCGAGGCCGTCGAGATCCACTTCACGAAAATCGTGAGCGGCGGCAACACCACAATCAGCGGTACCATAAAGAAGGGTAGCGCCGATGCCGGTACCGTGAGCTTCGAGACCACCGGCAATTACCTGATCACGCAGCTCAAGCCCTATAATGCCCTCACGGCAGATGAAGTGACGGCTGTCTATGCTGCCGTCCCCGGCTGCATAACCGAAATGCTCAACGACTAAGCTGCGGGGCCATGGGACAGATACAGACCCCGCAGATGGAGCTTGAGGCATTCTGCGCCCAGCTCGCCCCGGTGTTCCTTGAATACCTGCGCACGCACGGTACGGCGGTTGACCGCATCGAGGTAGCTACGTCGCTTGACGGTATAACCTCCCTTCCGGCACGCTACTCATTGGGCGGAGTCGAAAAGAATGTCCTCGCCCCCTTGAAGCTGCTGACAAAAGATGTGGATGTGCAGATAGCTGTCTGTCAGCAGGCCACCACCAAGGCGAACACCGCAGCCGACAACGCCAATGCCGCCGCCAATCGCGTTACGACCGCCATAACGGATATAAGCGCCGAGAAAGCGGCGGCACAGGCGGCGACGGCCAAAGCCAACGCGGCAGCCACCAACGCCGACAACTCCCGTAAGCAGATCGAGGCTAACGAGGCGACCCGTCAGGCGAACGAGACCACCCGACAGAATCAGGAGTCGGCTCGTCAGACCGCCGAGGCGACCCGCAAGAGTCAGGAAACGGCACGCCAGTCCAACGAGACGCAGCGTCAGACCAACGTGGCGGCTAAGATTGCCGAGCTGAACACCGCCAAGGGCAATGCCGAGGCGGCCACCCTCGCGGCGAACCGAGCCGCCACGGCAGCCAACACCGAAGCCCAGAACCTCTCGACCCTGAAGTCAGAAACGCAAAATGCGGGAGCCTCCGCAAGCGCGGCGGCACAGACGGCAGGGGAGAAAATAGTCGAGCTTGAGGCGTTGATGAAAGCCGTCTCCGGGGAGTCGGCCGCCGCGCCGGCAATCCTCGAAGTGTCAGCCCCGGCGACCATCTCGACCAAAAACAAGAAGGCACAGCGTATCGATGCAAAACTGCTTCCGAGCTATGTAATGCAGAACCTCCTATATCAGAGGGAGGAGGGGAGCAGCCTGAAAGTAAACCCTTCCGGGGAACTGACAGTCACCGGCACCGGTACGACCACCTTCTATGTGATACCGCCCGGCAACACGGAACTGTGGAAAGAGGTCAGCATCACGGTACGACCTCCGAGGATGCGCCTGACAAGCTCCGGCAAAATCCGGCGCAGCACGAGAATGAGAGTAGTATAACAAATTCAAACACCATTAAAACGAAATTCAAATGGCATTAACAGCACAACAGGAAGCGGACCTGTTATCGATGCTCGACGCATACAAAACCGGCGAGCAGATAGACGATCTCCCGGCAGCCTCGACGGATGCCACCGACAAGAAGATAGAGGTTTTCGACACCAAAAGCGGCGCCAGCCAGTGCATGGACCTTACAGCGGCCGTCAATATGGCAAACGCCCCGTGGTGCGGCAGGGTATGGCGCACAGACCTCGCCACCCCTGCGGCAGCCACCTATTGTGGCAGCCTTGAGATGCTAAAAAACCTCAAGGATATACTCGGTCTTGGCGGCTACCTTGTCAAGAACGACCACAGCCGGCGCAAGCTCGACCCCACCAACCACTACCGCTTTGCAAATGGCGAGACCGCCAAGCTCGACGGAAGCATGGGGCATTATCAGTGGGGGTGGGGCAAACCCTTCTACTTCGCCAAGTGGACGCAGGGCAATCTTGAGTTTGAAGCCGTGAGCCTGTATCCTATCAAAGGACAGTACAACTACCGTATCCCGGTGGGCTCTCTCAGCGCCACCGGCCTTGCGGCCCTTGACCGCGACACCGACACCCTTGTCAGCTATATCAACGATGATGTCAAGTACCGTGGCGGCAACAACACCTCGGGGTGGGATGACACCTACCGCTCCTTGCTCGGCCATTGCGCCACGAACCGAAGCACCGCCCAGTTCGCGGCGGCGGCCCATAAGAACGGGGCAGGATGGCTTGCGGGCACAATGAGAGCCGCAGCCGTGGTAAAGATCCTTGTCGAGATAGTCATGGGCACCCGCAACGTTCAGGCAGCCTTCAACGCCAACAAGGACGCCAACGGGCTCTATCAAGGCGGCTTCGGCACCGGTGTGACCAACTGGGACTGGACGAGCTGGAGTAATTATAACGGTAATAATCCGATACTGCACATGAGCGCCGGCGTCGATATGGCAGACGGTCTCGGAGTGAAAGAGATCCCGATAGTTAATGCCGACGGCACGACAGTATTCACCGCCAAAGTACCCGTATTCTTCGGTCTTAAAAACTTCTTCGGCTATATCTGGCGTGTAAGCGAGGATGAACTTGGCGAGGCGAATGCCGACAAGTCAATGAGACATTGGGTTACCCCGAGCATCTATGGAACCTACACCTACGGTTCCACCGCCGGGATGGTATTGAAATCAACGTCTCCGATCGCTTCCGGCTATATCATAAAGATGAGCTACGATAATCTTGAGATGTGGCCTACCCAGTCGGGCGGCAGTGAATCTACCTACCAATGTGACTATTTCTGGAACAACGGTAACGTCACTTCGGGCTTCCGTGCTGTGTTTCGCGGCGCCAACGCCTACAACGGTGGCCATGCGGGCGTAGGAGCGGTCAGTGTGAACAACGCTCCCACGTCTGCCGCTGCGGGCATCGGCTCGCCCCTCTGCGATTTCGCAGAGGAGTTCTCGTTGGAGCCGGAGTATTACGCGGTGGCCTAAAGTGGTCAGGAGGTCAAAGGGTGCCCGGTGTCCGGTGTGTGCATGGTGTTCCTGGCACGCGCCGAAGGCAAAGCACCCGGCGACCGTAGGGAGCCCCCGTGTCGGACTTGTTCCGACACCCGTCAGCAATGGGGGCAAAGAGAACATTGACATATTTCCATGTTTATATCGGTCTCGATAGACGAAAAAGTGTTAAATTTGCGTTGATTTAACAATCGGGCTGCTGTCGTCCAAGAGTCGGTCTTCGGGCTTCCGTGCTGTGTTTCGCGGCGCCAACGCCAACAACGGTGGCAATGCGGGCGTAGGAGCGGTCAATGTGAACAACGCTCCCACGAATGCCAATGCGAACATCGGCTCGCCCCTCAACAATCCAGAAGCGGGGTGACAGGGCCTCGCCCCAAGGCGAAAAACAAACGAAATGCGGGCAGTGCCGGTAGATGGAATCAACGATTCCAGCCGACGGTAACGAAGCAAGAGAAAATTGCAGATCACACTGCGGTTTGACCCAAAATGACACATTAAGACACCCATGACACCGAGACACAATGAAACGACGAGGATACATATCTCCTCGTATTGAGACCATCGAGAACTATGAGGCGGCTTTCCGGGGCTTTGCCGAATATAAAGAGCGGCGCGACAATGTGCAGCGCTTCGCGGCAAACCTCAAAGCCAACCTCATGGAACTTCTGGCTGAATACCGGGACGGCACCGGGCATACCTCCGAGTATCAGGACGAGGAGATTTTCGAGCCCAAGCGCAGGATCGTGAGCAAACTTCCCGTGCGTGACCATGTGCGCCAGTGGGCGCCGCTGCTTCAGACCGAGCGTCTGTTTACCGACACGTTCATCCGGCGGTCGTGCTCCTGCGTCAAGGGACGCGGCACCCATGATTTCATCAACCTGCTGCGCAAGGAGCTTTATACTGATCCGGAAAGCACGTGGTATTTCGTTCAGCTTGACGCCCACCACTATTTCCAGAATATCGCACATTTCCTGATGAAAGAACGGGTCAGGACTAAAATCAAAGACCCAAAACTGTTGCGGTTCCTCGATGAATTTATCGACAGCTTCCGTCAGGGGCTGCCTTTAGGGGTCAAGATCTCGCAGATATTAGCAAATTTCTTTTTAGCCAAGTTTGACCATGACGCGGTAGGGATTTTCGGTATAGCCGGAGACCCCGAAAGGCTCGCATATTGGCGTAACCGTTATGTCAGCGACAGCCTCGTGACCTGCCGCACGAAGGAACAGGCGGATGAATTAGGCAGGGGAGTGGCTTATATGGTCGGCAAGTTTGACCGCTATATAAGTGAACCGATACAGTATTTCAGATTTGCCGACAATATAGTCATGCTCCATCGTGACAAGACATTCTTACACCTTGTCACGGAGATGTGCATAATGGTACTTGCCCGGGATTATCTGATAGAGGTCAACCGGAACTGGAACGTGCGCCCGGTCTGGAGCAGAGGCATAGACGTGTGCAGCTATGTTTCATTTCATACCCACCGCGCCCTTCGCAAGCGCAATAAGAAAGCCCTATGTCGGCAGGTGGCAAAATGTAAAAAGAAGGGCATGACACCGGAGGAAACCCGGTTGGAATGTGCCAGCCGTATAGGTTTCGCCACCCACGCAAATTCGCATACATTATTAAGAAAACTCGATATAAACATGGAAAAGCGACTTGGAAAGGTCATAAAGAACCGTCGTGCCAACATCCCGTTCAAGGGTATGCGCTACGACCAGAAGCGCCCGTTTACTGATATTGTCTGTAAAGATCCGGCGCAGGAGGATAACTTCAAGATAATGCTGCTCGACTATGCCATAGAGGACAGCAAGGTTGAAACCGAAGACTACTTCGCCGAGGTCACCGGCCCGGATGGTGTCGTGAGGCAGGAGCGAAAAACCCGCCCCAAGAAGTGCCTCGTGATCCGGTACAAGCGCATACTGCAAACCGTCGTTCAAACGGCGGTGGACGGCGAGGAACATGAGAGCTATGTCTATGAGAGGGAAAAGGACAGCAACGGCACCCCTACGGTAAAGGATGCCGAATACTATTCCTACACAGGTTCAGCTATCATGATCGACCAAGCCGAAAAAGACTTTACCAAGGCTGACCTCCCATGTCCGACCGTGGTCATGGAGCAGGTCAACAAGTTAAACAAGAAGTTTTACAAATTCACGTGACAATGAATAAAGCAATCTACACCGAGCGCAAGACGCTCGTCAAATATGATGACAACCGTTATATGGCTTACCTCAACGAGGAAGTCATAGAGGATTATGTGCCTGAGGTCAGGGACGGAGAGGAAGCCCCTGAGCCTGTTACAGGCTATGCCTATACCGGCACCGAGCCTGACGGTGGCACACTGATAGCCTCTGGCGATATGAGCCGTGACAGCCTGATAAACGGCATAATCCGCAGCCGTTACAGCCAGACGGAGGAGGATGCCATCAAGACCCACCAGATAGAGCTGTTTAAGAACCCAGACATAGCTAAAGCCGGGGATTACGAAGCCGAGTGGGAAGCCTTCAACGCCTTCCGCACCGAAGCCATCGCCACCGTTGACCGCTGGCTGGAGTAGGGGAGAACGGCGTTATAATGCCATTACAATCGCATAAAAACAGAACCGCCACAGCCTTGAAATGGGTTGTGGCGGTCACTTATGAGGGGGGAGAAAAAGGTACGTTTCGTTTTAGGTAGCGGAACATTTCGTTTCGGGAAGCCGGAACATTTCGTTTTGCGGATTATATTTTATATTGTTTTCAAATCACGGATATAGAACCAGCGAATGTTACAATCGGATTACAGCGCAAGGCTAAAAGTGTGTATTCCGCTGAAAATAAAAGATATAATAATGAAGGTAGTTCGGTGTGTTGATAAAGGTCATCGGTAATTATTACCGGGCTATCGGTAAAGATTATCAGAATTAAGGCTGTTTTATAGTCAAACAAAAAAAGCGTGTCGCACACGCTTTCAGTGTAGGTATCTGGTAGGACCTTTGTTAGAGAACGTGACGACACGCTATGCAAGTGCATAGCATAAGCATCACGCATTTTGCTCTAACAGTTAAAATTTACCAGATTCCAATGATAGAAAATGATGATAAGCCAAATAAGCTAACCACGCTTATTTTCAATATAATAGCTATCGTTGGAGTTGCGGTAGTTTTTCGTCTTTTGCCCCGATTTTCTCAAAAAGTACACCTTTTGTACCCTTGATTGTGAACCGTAGGCATGGGGTAAATGTTAAGGGATGTGTATGGCGATTTTCAAATTATTACACCCCGGATTATATTTGCGCAAAATTAGAATCGTATGGCAAATTTAGAAAATCGCAAGAAGCAGAATCCCAAGCTCCAGCAGTCGGAATTAAGCGACGGCCGCGCCAGCCTCTACCTTGAATATTATCTCGGAAGGACTGAATCGCCCGTGCTTGACGATGACGGCAATCAGGTATTCTACACCGATGGAGCGATGGCGGGAAAACCGAAATACAAAATCAAGCATTCCCGCAAGAAAGAAAACCTCAACCTCTACATCTGGCTTCATCCCCGCAACCAGCAGGAGCGTATGCAGAACAAGAACACTTTCGCCCTTGCCGAGAAGATACGCTTTGAGCGTGAGCAGTCGTTCTTGGAGGACAGGGAGGGTTACCGGCTCCGCAAGGATATGGACGAGGATTTCCTTGAATTCTGCAAGGAGTTCATCAAATCCCCGTCATTCACGAAATACACCCGCATAACGCTCAAGCATGGTCTGCAAAAGTTCATGGACTTTCTTGCCGGAACACCGAGATATTCCCTTTACAAGAAAAATCTGAAGATGACGCAGCTCACGGTTGATATGGTGGCGGCCTATGTGGAGTATCTGAAAGAGAACGGAACAGGCGACGGCCCGAAAATCTATTTCCGGATGTTCAAGCGTATGGTTACAACTGCCGTTGACAAAGACCTCATCAAGAAAAATCCGTGCCGGGGATTTGTGCTGAAGAACGACAACATGACCCTGCAAAAGGAAATTCTTCTGCCGGAGGAGATACAGCAGCTTGTGGCTACACACTTCGATGGCGAGAAGGGAGAGATTCACCGTGCCTTCATCTTCGGTCTATATACCGGGGTGCGTTGGTGTGACACAAGCCTGCTCACATATCGCAATGTGGATTACTCCACAAAGACGCTGCGTTTCCAACAGCAAAAGACGAAAGACCACAGCAGCCGCAGCTGGGTAATCGTTCCGTTGAACGACACCCTTATCCGTCTGATTGGTGAGCCGAGCGATGACAACTTTGATGAGCGTGTGTTCAAATTGCCGCATTACAACGTCTGCAACCTGTACCTTCGGAAATGGGTCAAGGAAGCAGGCATCAGGAAGAAAATTACATGGCATTGCGCGAGGCACAGCTTCGCGGTGAATGTCCTCACCAAAGGAGCGAACATCAAGACGGTGTCAAGTCTGCTCGGACACACCTCAATAAAGATGACGGAGCGATATCTCCATGTCGTTGACAGCCTCAAACAGGATGCTATTGACTCCCTCGGCGAAATCAATTATGCACCGATGTAAAGTAATCGCTATCCAATCCGAAGCCGATAAGTCCGATGTGATTTATCGGCTTTTTCTTTTCGCTGCCAATCCCAATGAGAACAAAAAAGAAAAAATGGAGCATGAAAATCGGCAATGGGGATTACGACTTTGGAGTAAGACCAACCTACATTCGGCGAGGGTTTTGAGCAGCTAAATCTATTTCGCGCTGCTTAAAACATACCTCGCCGAATCCCGACGGATTCCGTTGCACATTAAGTAATTATATAAGGTTGTGGAATACGTGGACACGGATTTTATGCCGGATTCATGTCTGAAATCGTGGAAAGTGGCATTTCAGTCTGTTGGAATCTCAAAGGGACATAAATATCTGGGATGGCAATGAGGGAAGAATAAGATTTTGCAAAGGATAGTTAAGGTTGTTTCGGACTAAATATGTAATGAAGTTATGGTTTTGTGGTGAATAAACTACAATGATACAGGCTATTAACGATAACAGTCTTGATTGCAAGACGGCTGAAATGATGTAATGACGTATTTATTTATGAATGTCATGATGTCATGACGTAATGACGTAATGATGTATTGACGTGTTGATGTACTTATGTATGATTGTATTGAAATATTATAGTCTGAATGTCTGGACAGATGACTGAATGACTGTTCATTCAGATGATTGACTGACTGAATGACTGGGTGATTGAATGATTAATCATTCAGATGATTGGCTGATTGAATGGCTGACTGATTGAATGGCTGACTGATTGAATGATTGATCTTTCAGATGATTGGCTCGTCCTGGGATAAACACAATTTAGCATAGTATTACTAATGAAGATAATATTGTTAATCCTCAATTGTATTTCTCAAGCTTTCCAATAAGAGCATCATACGCTTATCAAAATCTAATAAAAGATTGTGGACAAATTCAGAAAGTTGTACTATGACACTAAGAAATTGATTTGAGGCGTGTATTACTACATCGGCATCAATATCCGATAAAAATTTATGAGCTTTGAGTATATCATTGGAATAATGATATATCATACACCGACTTTCTTTATTAAATATTGTAGGTTCATGAAAATTAGATTTTATAGAAGCCATTTTATCCAAATAAGACCTGTATTTGTCTTTATCTTCATCTGAAAGCGAAGATATTAATGGGTATATTAGTGTATCTTTCAATTTAGTAGATGAAAAACCAAATACACGCTTATAGGCTTCATTCAAAATCGCTTGAAGATTCTTAATTGCAAAGCGTTGGTCATAATTTGTTAATCCACTTAAATATTGGCGTGTAGCGGCACAAAGGTCTAAATGTATAAGTGATATCGTAAGTTGACAGGTTAATGCGTTTTTGGTCACATTTAGTGTGTAATTATCCATCATATTAATATTCTCAATATGGGACAGGGTTTGGGCAAGTTTATCAACATTCGGCTCTAATTCTTTAATGGCTTCGCCCATATTAAGAAAAAGATGTCTCGCTTGTTCATATGTCATAGGATGTTTTGTGGATGTGTCCATTTCGTCAATTCGTAAAGTAAATTTGAAACATATTTACTGCTTATCATCTAAATAGGTAAAAAGGTTTGGAGAAATGTCTTGAACTTTCTTTTGTTCCTTACGTTTACCAGCGGACGTTATTTCTATCGCAACACCACTAATTAGTTCATAAACCTCCTGAACGAGGTAGTCTGATGCAATAATATCGCCATTCTCATTAATACTCCTATTGCATTTTAATTGACATTTGATAGCCATCCCTGCTTTGAACACATATATTCCCGCTCGAACTTTAACCAAAAACTCGGAATCTTGAATATTGAAACTAATTGGCACTCCGTTATATGTGCCACGCCATTTATAATTCTTGTCCGAAATAACTGGACTATCAATAATAACAATTGCAGCATCGTTTATTTCGGGATCGAGTTTATTTGAATCAAGGATATATTCATCAAAAGAAGATCGCTTAATAGTTGGCGTACGAAAGCCACTATGACTGTTGTTTGATGAAACACTTAGTGAAATTCCTTCTATGGACTCATCTTTAGAAGCAGACTTATAAAAATCAGATTGTTTCTTAACTAATGAATAGCATGATTCCAATTCTGACTTGCGTTGTTCAATTTCTAATCTCAGAGCTTCTTTTTGTAATTCAGTTAACTCCGTATCCTCAAATAATCTATCAATACCCTTTTCTAATAAATGATTGCATGGGTTGTAAAAAAGCAGAGTAAGTAAGGTCGCATAAAAAGTTTTTCTTACGCTTTTTTCTTTCCAAAGAATCTTAAAGTCTTTGATTACACTGCCTTCTCTTAGTACAGCAGTTTCTACCTTAATCTCACAATTATAAATTTTTGCAAGATGTCTCGCGAATTCAAGAAATGCGGTTGAACAAGATGCCTCTACAAAAGCATCAATAAAGTGCTGATCGTTATCCGTTTCAAAATGTATTGAAATGGCATCATTGTCTATATCCACAAACATCCGACACTAATTTTTAGGCTTATAAATATCTACTATGTCCTCCCATCGAGGAATATTGATTTTCACGCCAAACGCTTGTTGATATGAGTCTGCCACTCTTTTTCTCCATCCAATTGATAGTTCATGAGTATCAGGATACCCAAATAAGGTTTCCTCAATAGCCGAAAGGAAATGTTCCAATGATTGAAACAAAGGATACTTGCGATTATTGCTGTACCAAGTAGCCGGACGTATTTTATGGATTACATGGTTCTTATATTGAACATTAAGAGCCCATCTATCCATAGACCTACAAATTTCCCAAACATTCTTTAACCATAAGTCTTGAATAGTGACTACACCTTCATTCGACATTTTGTAGCCAAATATGAGGTATTTTGTATGGAGCATATGTGGCGATTGTAATATTTCACGAGCGTATGCCTTAAAATCAGCAATATCAAAACCCGGTGAAGCTTGACGATTGAAGGCTTTGACTTCAAGAAGGTCTACGGTATGATTCTCCGGATTAAGAAAAATATCGGGTGGCATTTGTGTGTTGACATTAGTGTCAAATGCAATGTTGTTTTTTCTTAACCATCCTTCGAGCCATTCTTGAATGATATTGCCTACCACATCCTTTTGTTTGACAATAATGTCCACATCACCGAGATAAAAGCGTATTTGCCCTTCTGCGGTTTTAATCCTATCTACGTTTAGGAGTCTGTCAAAAACTTCCTCTGCTGTCAATATAATTGGATTATTCATTTAAGCTATTTATGGCGTTAATTAAGCGTGTTGCAACAGCTTTGATAACAGGGACAACAACTGTATTGCCCAACAAGTCAAAACCATCCTTTTCTGACACATTGAGCTGCATCGTTTCGGGATATCCGAACAATCGCAATCCTTCACGAAGTGTAAGACGGCGCAGTCCTCCGCCATCAGCCACGAACAGTTTTTGCATATCCATAGCTACCAAAGTGGGGGCTATTTCATTTGGTCCCATAACTTTGCTGATTTCAAAGCTCAATTTACCTGCAACAATATTATATCCTTTCGGGAGAGATAAATCCTGTTCTCGAATTGTTGTTGTATTGCCAAACAAGTCTGTTTTTTTCTTCTTCTGTTTGGGATGCTCAAATTTTAGGTAGCCTTTATCAGCCAAATCATCAAGCAACTCCTGTAAGTTAGGATGAGGGAAGAATGATGATATTTGTGCTGTTGTCAGAGGCATTCCATCCATCCACTCAATACCAATGTCTTCTGCCCATTTCTTCTTTCTTCTCTCACGAAGAATGCTGTTCAACAATTTTTTCTGTTCTTGGGAAACCGGCCCCTTTGTTTCGATATCCCAAGAATGAATATTTGTATCTCCGCCTCGTTTGTCTTTGATTGATTTGCCGTAAAGTTCCTCAATCTTAAAATGTTGTAGAAGCAATTTAACAAACGGACTATCAACTGTGGGTCTTCCGAATTCAAGCACGTCCCCTACGGTTTTTGTCGCCACAGGAAATTGCTCAAGATTGGGTTTCTCCACAAATGTACCTACAATATATATGCGTTTACGTTCTTGGGGTACGCCAAACTGAGTTGAATTCAATACCTTATATTCCACTTTATACCCCAAATCAAGCAATTTGGAAATGATGACATCAAGTGTTCTGCCTCCATCATGGTTGACAAGACCTTCAACATTTTCAAGAATAAATCCTTGAGGTCGCTTAGCCCGTAATATCCTTTCCACCTCAAAAAACAAAGTTCCTCGTGTATCGGCAAAACCTTGTCTTTTCCCAGCCGAAGAAAATGCCTGACATGGGAATCCCGCACAAAGAATATCAAAATCCGGAATATCATCAGTGGATAACTGCGTGACATCACCAACCATATTTTCTTGCGGATAATTATCTTGCAAGACCTTGACTGCATACGGTTTGATTTCTGACGTCAACACGCAATGAGGCGTATATCCGGCTTCCTCTAAAGCCTGAGACAAGCCAGTGCGTATTCCGCCAATGCCGGCGAATAGGTCAATAAATCTAACTGTTCTGTCAAGCATACAGCCAATAAGCAAGAAACTCCTTCATAGGCTGACAGGCGACCAAACCTTTTGCAACTATGAAAGAGTCTCTTATATATGGTAATGTATTAATTACATTTGGGTGGTCTTTGTCAGCGCAAATTGCGATGTAGTGCAAAGTTACGAAAAATCTTTGAATTGAGAGTGCCCACGCAGAGGAAAATTTATCTACAAGAAATGGAAGTCGTAATGGAGACTGCGGTTTGAAGGTAGAGGTTGTAGTAACGAGAAAAGAGGCAAACCAGCGCAATTAAAAATCCTTAATGTAATATAAATATCTCAAATCTCTTAGTCTAGGGTTTCCTATAACTTCTCCAAAAGTACACTATTCGTACGCCGCAATATGTGAATAAGATTGATTATCAGTATGGTTACAAGCGTTAATATAAAATTACCAGATTTTTCACTGAACACAATGCGGTGTTATGATATGTAAAAAGTATGTAGGGCTGGCTCTCCAGCCGCATGTTTTGCAGTTTTATACTGCAAAGTTAGTCATTTTTAGCGAGTATGTCAAGGCTGATTTTCACCGTTTCGCTCAATTCCGTACTTATTGCGAAGATTGAAAAGTGTTTTTTCGGTTATGCCTAACAGCTTGGCAGCCTCGCTCCAACTGCCTCCGCGACGATACGCTTCGAGTATTTTCTCACGTTCACGTTGCGGATTGCGCAGGCTTAAATCATCGTCAGCCCTCGGCTCCGATAGGTTGAAATTGATGTCAGCCTCGGATATGATATCGCCTTTGGCGTGGAAAGCGGCGAAAAGAACGATGTCTTTCAACTCGCGCACGTTGCCGGGCCACGGGTAGAGTTTAAGCGCCTTTATCGCCGATGCGTCGAGGTGCTTTCGCTGTTTGCCTGTCTTGGCTGAATAGCGTTTGAGGAAGAAATCGGCAATTTCTGGAATGTCCTCGGTTGTATCTTTCAGCGCCGGCACAGCGATGTCTGATTGTCGGAGAATGAAGAACAGATTGGGGCGGAATGTCTTTTCCGTTACCATCTTCAACAACTCCGGCTCTGCGGTGCAGATTACACGCACGTCGGGATGTTCGGTTTCGAGGATGTGCAGTAACACCGATTGTTTCTCAAAGGTCAACAGATGCACATTCTTTATGATGATTGTTCCACCTGCTGACTTTTGAAAGTATCCCTCTATGCGGTTGTAGATTTCACTGCGCTCATTTTCGGGATTGTGCCGACCTACGAGAGCAGCACCCCCGGCATCGACGATGGTTATTGGTTTCTGCTCACGCGAACTGTTGAGGTAGATTTGGTGTGCCACCTGTTCCTTGCCCGAACCGCACTCTCCGAAGATGATTGCGTTGGCGTTGGTAGCGGCAATAGCCGTTATCTTTTCCTCAATCTTCTGCCATACCTCGCTTTTGCGCGGTAACAGT